>CAYSEU010000027.1:0-9613 GCA_964430365.1 uncultured Candidatus Saccharibacteria bacterium | reverse complement strand
AAGCCAGGAGAGACAACTGCTATCATTGGTGGTACAGGTAGTGGTAAATCTACGATAGTAAATCTAATACCGAGATTTTTTGATGTAACTTCTGGAGAGATATTAATAGACGGAGTAGATATTAGAGATATGAGGCAGAAAGATTTGCATAGTAAGATTGGATATATACCACAAAAGGGTGTACTTTTTTCTGGAACCATTGAATCAAATATTAAATATGGAAGACCAAATGCAGAGAAGAAGGAAGTTAAAAATGCAGCTAAGATAGCGCAAGCTACAGAATTTATTAAAAAACTAAAAGAGGGGTACAATTCTCCTATTGCACAAGGTGGAGCAAATATATCAGGAGGTCAAAAACAGAGGTTAGCAGTAGCAAGGGCACTTGTCACAAGACCAAATATATATATTTTTGATGATAGCTTTTCGGCGTTAGATTTTAAAACGGATTCAAAGTTAAGAAGTGAGTTAAAGGGTGTAACTAGAGATTCAACGGTCCTTATTGTTGCCCAAAGGATTGGTACTGTACTAGATGCAGACCAAATAATTGTGTTAGAGGATGGGAAGATTGTAGGAATAGGAAAACATCGAGAGTTGATGAAGAAGTGTCCTGTGTATAAGGAGATAGCACTATCTCAATTATCAGAGAAAGAATTAGAGTAATGGCAGAGAGAAATCAAACACAACACAAAGGTAGCCCAATGGGAGGTCATACGGCTATGATGCAGGGTGGTCAAAAGCCTAAAGATTTTAAAAGTACAATGAAGACTCTGCTTAAGTATCTCTCTTCATATACTAAATCTATTGTAATAGTAATTATTTTTGCTATGGCTAGTACAATATTTACTATCCTTAGTCCTCGTATATTAGGGGATATTACTAATCAGATAGTCGACGATTACACAAATATTATTGTATATGATCAGATTGTTGACAAACTTCCAGAGGGTATGACATTACCAGAAGGTACAATGGGCGAGGATATTTTAAAGATGATTCCCCCAGACATGCTATCAATGGTATCTCAAGATAAGTTAAATAAGATAAGGGATGTAGATTTCTCAACTAGACCTGGAATTCAATTCAACATAATTGGTAATACCGTATTACTATTAATTGTTTTGTACTTACTAAGTGCGACCTTTACATACTCCCAAGGTTGGATTATGTCAGGTATATCTCAAAAGATTACATATGATTTTAGAAAAAAGATACAAGCTAAGATATCTAAATTACCTATTAAGTATTTTGATAAAAGGACATATGGAGATGTATTAAGTAGGATTACAAATGATGTAGATACTGTTAGTCAGAGTTTAAATCAGAGTATGACTCAGATAATTACATCAGTTACTACCATATTAGGTATTTTAATAATGATGTTGACTATTAGTTGGTTACTTACATTAGTAGCAATCATCGTTCTGCCTATTAGTTTTGTATTAATTAATATTGTAGTAAAGAAATCACAAAAGCTTTTTAAGAAGCAACAGGATACTTTAGCAGAGATGAATGGTCACATAGAGGAGATGTATGCTGGGCATAATATAGTAAAGGTGTTTAATGGGGAGGAGAGATCATTAAGGAAATTTAATGTTATCAATGAAGATCTCTATGATAGTGGATGGAAATCACAATTCCTTTCTGGGTTACTTTTTCCAATTATGAATATACTTAGTAACGTAGGTTATGTAGCGATTGCGGTACTTGGTGGTTGGTTAGCTATTAAGGGTATTATCAATATCGGTGATATTCAGGCATTCATTCAATACATGCAACAGTTTACTCAACCTATTACTCAAACTGCAAATGTTACAAATGTCTTACAATCTACAGCAGCAGCAGCAGAGAGGATATTCGAATTTTTAGATGAGGAAGAAGAGATAGAGAATGTTAAAGATCCAATAGTATTATCATCTGTTAAGGGTAATGTTGAGTTTGATAATATAAGATTTGGATATGATCCTAAAAAAGTCGTGATTAAGGACTTTAGTGCAGATATTAAAGCAGGACAAAAGATAGCTATTGTTGGACCTACTGGTGCAGGAAAGACTACTATAGTAAATCTTTTAATGAGATTTTATGATGTAGATAGTGGTGCTATAAAAATAGATGGAGTAGATATTAGAGAGATGAAAAGGGAGGATTTAAGAAGAATGTTTGGAATGGTTCTACAAGATACTTGGTTGTTTAATGGTACTATCAAAGAAAATATCTCATATGGGAGTTTGAATGCACAGGACTCCGAGATTATAAATGCAGCTAAAACAGCTCATGCTGATCACTTCATACATTCTCTCCCTGATGGATATGATATGGTCATAAATGAAGAGGCAGATAATATATCACAAGGTGAGAAACAGTTAATAACAATAGCTAGAGCTATGTTAGAAAATCCTCCTATGCTTATATTTGATGAGGCTACTAGCTCTGTAGATACTAGAACAGAGATATTAATACAGGGTGCTATGGAAAGATTAATGGATGGCAAGACTACCTTTGTTATTGCTCATAGGTTATCTACTATTAAGAAATCAGACCTAATACTTGTTATGAATGAGGGGAATATAGTAGAGAAGGGTACTCATAAGGAGCTTCTTAAAAAGAATGGCTTCTATGCTTCACTTTACAATAGTCAATTTAAGACACCTGAGATAGATGTCTAATATATACGGGAGAGTAAGTCTATTATATATGGCATAAATATTATCAATCCTAATATTACAGATAGTATTGCACTAACTAATACTGCTCCTGCACTTACATCTTTAGCATATTTAATATTCGTTCTATACTCATTAGATACGGTATCACATACTGCCTCTATCACACTATTAAATGCCTCTGATATCAACACCAACGTTATTAAAAATCCTACCGCTATCCAATCGGAATGGGATATTTTAAGTAAGAAAGATATTAATACTACTAACATAGCTACTACTAACTGTATTCTAAAATTCCTTTCATTCTTAACAATCGAGAGTATGCCATCTATAGCGTATCTTTGACTCTTTAATATTGGTTGGGGTGTTTTAAATGTATTCTCCATTTTTTTTAATATTTAAATATATATTTAATTTACATTAAAAAAGAAAATAGAGAAAGTAAGAGAGGAATAGTATAATGGTGTATTAAAATATTGAGATAGAAATATGAAAAACAATTGCTATGATTGTGGTGTAAAAGAGGGGAAATATCATAAAAACGGGTGTGATATGGAAAGATGTCCATTTTGTGGAGGGCAGTTAATAATATGTGGTTGTATGTATGAGAAGTTAGATATACCCAGAGGTAGTGAGATTACAAGAGAGATAGAAGAGAAATGGGATAAGATGGTAGATGAGAAAGGTAGAATCCCTTGGATAGAGTATCCATTACTTTGTAAAAGATGTGGTAGGGGAGATAGAGAGTTTGTAAGAGAGAGGGGTACAGAATGGGAATATTACATAGAGCCTAGTCATAGAAGAGATTTCTTCTGTAAAGAGTGCTATGAAGAGATTAAGGGAATAATTGATAATGGGGATAGGAAAAATGACAGATAAAGATGATATAAAAAGAGAGCCAGTACCTTCTCCCTCTGAAATAAAAGAGGTAGTAGAGAACATACAAAGTGAAGATAGTAAGAAATTACAGGAGAGTTTTAAACCATATATTGAAAGAGCCTGTGCTCATACTACCTTCTTTGTTAGAAATAGTTTGGATCCTGAACTAAGGGAATACTTATTCCCGAGTTTAGATATAGATAGGGTTATAGAGTATGATTTTAGTAAATCAAATATAGAGGTATATGTTTTAAATAAGGAGGATAATGAGAAATTTAATAAACAGAGAGGATATGATTTAGAAACATTAGCAACAGCTTTTACTAGGAAAGAATCTAAAGGGTATACAGGTACAGAAAAACCATTGCTTGTATTTGGATTTGTACCTCCTAAAAAAAGAGAAGAAATTTCAAATGAGGAAAATATTATCTTAGGTAAGATGTCTTTAATATCAGCTTTTAATCATGAGCTACTACATATTCTAGGACTTAATACTAGTAGAATACCATTTGCTCTTACAGAGGGGCTTGTAGAGTTTTTAGCTCAAACAATTACTAAAAAGGATGAATATTTTGCGAAGTATCCTCATTTACATAGATATTTACCAGTAGCATATGGTTCAGTAACGGTAGCTATCTCAATATTAGTAAATACTCTTGTGAGAAATGATTTGCCATTAAGTACAGTAATAAGGGGGTTTGGAAAAGGAGAAACGGACAGTTTAATAACTGTCTCAAGAAAGATAGCTGAAGTATATGGAGGGGAATTTTCTCTTAAATTACCAAGAGTAGCAGAGGATACCCCTTATGAATTATTAGAATATATTAAGAAAGCTCAGGCTAAGTAAATGATAATAAAGCTAACAGAAAAAGAGCAGGAGAGTATAGAGATAGTACATATAGGAGATAGAGTATTTCCAAAAGAGTATATTAAAGAAAGAAATGAATATTGGGATAAAGCATCTCTAGATTTCGCATCTAAGGGTAAAAAGATATGGAATGGAAAGCTTTACTCTTTTGAAGGCTTAGATGAGTATGATATGAATACTCCTAAGATATATTTAGGAGAGATTATGTATAGTAATCGTATATTTAAAAATGGTAAGGGTATTGAATATATATTAAATAAATATGGTAAAGAAAATATCTCTATACACTGTGGTGTAAGTATTGTAATTTTAACAACTGATAACAAATTTCTTGTAGGTAAAAAGAAACACGATTTAAAGAATCGTATAGGGATGTATAGTCATGTTAGTGGGAATTTAAATGTAGATGAGTTAGAGGTAAATAGTATGGGAGATATTTATAAATTTGCTAAAAAGGAATTAGGGGAAGAGACAGCTTTAGAGGTAGAGGATACATTATTACATTTTAATCATATTAATATCTTTAATACTTACTGTAGTTTTGACTTTATCTATAAAGTACCATTTGATTCAACAAAGGTTGGATTAGTAAATAAGGATGATGAGATGTTAGAGTATGAAGCTCTTACATTGGATGAGATATTAGATCCTAAGTGTATGGGTATATCTGACTTTATGTTTAGTAAGAGATATTTAAAAGATATTACTGTTTAGGTTTAAACGGGTGTCTTCTGTCTGCTTTTTTGATATTAGTATTACTTTCCCTCTGTAATCATTCATACTAATGGTGTTACCTCTCCTGTCTTTAAATTCTAAATTATGGATATTAACTTAATTGAAAATCCCTAATCTCATTACTAATCATTTCATCTTTTTCATTGAACGAAGAGTCTGCAGTCATTCTCTCTCTATTTATTACTCTAAGTAACCAATATTTATCATCAGACCACATATCACTATATGGTATCCCATCTATATCAAACCATTCTGGTTTCATTTCCTCACTCTTATTTAATATTACCATTCCATTTCTCTACAAAGAAAACATGAACCTGTTGATTCCAATCTGGTTGATGAGTGAAATTAAAGTTTAATATTGTAACCCTTTCTAAATCTTTCTTATCTATTACCACTCCAGCATTTTGCTGTATATTGGTAGTCTCTTCATATATCTCCCTGTTCCAATTCATTATGGTAATTACTCCACAGTACTCACACTCTCAGGTATAGTACCTTTAAAGTTAAGCCTATCTCCCACCTGTTTAAGTGATTCTATATATAGATTAGGAACCTGAGATAACCTATCTTCAATTGCATTACTTCCTACATCTGCTACTAATTTAGTAATATTAGTTGGTACATTAAAATTCTGTATTCTAAATGCATATGGGTTTACTGTTAATTCATCATTAGAGATATCAAATGAAAGTTTAGTATATATGTAAACTGAATCTCCTAATACACCTAAATATCTTTTTCCCTTTTCTATATCTTCATCAGAGTAACCTAACTTCTTAGCTTCATTTACAGTTGTTTCTATATCTAAATCAAAAGAAGCTTCAGAAGTACCATCCTCATTAATTCTAATTTGAACATTAGAAAATGGCATACTAGCAATTTCAGTTTTTACAATATTAAGAATAGATGTAACTTGCTGGGATGTTAGAGACTCATCAATATTTAATGTTCCTTCATATACAACCTCTTTATCCGTTGGTAATTCATCTTCAGGAATATTAAATTGTACTCCTGTTTTTTCTCTTAAATCTATACTAAGTTGAGGATCATTCTCTATACTTAAATCTACACGCTTAACAAAAGTATTAGAGAGTGCTGGTATAAAACCAAAGTATGCTAATGCTCCTCCTACTAGTACTAATAGTATGATTATTATACTAAGTAAGGTAAGTAAAAATTTCTTCATTATGGTTTAGATAAAGTTATTAATAAATATTAGCATATTTAAATATACATGTCTGAAACATAAGGAAAACAAAAGTGGCGCCCCTCTGCATTCCAGCAAAGGGTACGCCACCATTAGTATGATTTTAGCAAATTACTTTGTAAAGTCAATAATTTTTTGTGATTTAAGAATTACTTTAAGTCGCTTAACACCTTTTGATAACTCGAATTCATGCTTTAATCGGTTAAGTGCTTGCTCCTGATGTAATTTCCTATTTCTAAGATTAAAGATAATATTAGGGGACTGTTTCAAAGCAGACTTAAAAGCATGAGGAATAGTGTATTTACTGTTTGCTGTTGGACATTTTATCTCCCAAAATAGTCGACCAATCTTAATGTCGGGAGTTTTTCTTTCTAGAACTGGTGGTATTAGCTCTACATTAAATCCTTTGCTGGTTAGAAATACTACAGTGGCATTTTCATGCTTTTCCAAAATAACACCATTGGCGATAATTGTACCTTGTTTTTTAGGCATTTGAGTTGCTTTAGTATTTTAATTGATTCTTTGGTGAAATATACTGACCTGAAAGACATATTTGAAACTATATGATATCAAAAATGAGGAGAAAGAGACAGTATAAAAAAGAAACACATTACTGATATAATGAGAATATTCAAAGACAGATTTTAGAAATAGTTAACTCAAAGATAGTTAATGAGTAATATACAGCATAAGAAACAAGCAGAGGGAGAGTGGGTTAAGAAATCATTTCTTGAACAGATGGCAAATATTGGTAGTGAAGTATATAGGGCTATTAATTGGAAAGAGAAAAATACAGAGTATGCAGAGATGGCCTTTGTAAGATCTTTAGAATTGTTTGATTTAACAAAACAATCTAAATTAACACCATCTCAATACAAAGAACTTACTAGAATGAGAGAAATATGGGTAGATTACTTTAAATATGATAATGAGTATAATTCTACACAAGAGAGTATAAATAAATACTTTATGTATTTAACGGTTGCTTATAAGAATACCCTTAATCACTAATATCAAACGGTAATGATTTATGTTCTGGACATATAATCATATTGGGTTTATATTATTAATGTTGTACACATTAAATTTTTATAACAAATTAATATGAAAAAGAGTATTTTACTTATTACTCTCATATTCTTAGCTGTTTCATCATTAACAGTATTTGCCCAAACAGAAACGGCACAAAGTGGTTCATCTGAGACTGTAACAGGACAGCAAGGAACTGATAGTCAGAGGTGTGTAGATGTTACTAGAAAGGTGGATTTAGTAACAGAGAGATACGACAAGAGTCAGGAAAAATACATGACTGCATTTGAAAATGTATTTGAGAATATGGAGGCTTTAGCACTTAAGTTTAAAGCTGATGGATATGATACAGCACAATTAGAAGAGCATTTAGCTGAATATAGTAATATGGTACAAAATTCTTCTAGATATTATAACGAGTTTAAAACAGGTATGGAAAATTCTAAAAAGGGAGTATGTGGTAATAATGAGGCTGATGCAAGTCAAGCATTTAATTCAGCAAGAACCCAACTTATGGCATGTAAAAATGAAATGCTTCAATTAAGAACTTTTGCTCAGGAAACCTTAAAACAGGATCTATTGGATTTAAAAAATCAGGTTGTTGAATAATAAATTATTATAAATAGATTACTATGGAAGATAAAAAAATATCTGAGTCTATACCTCCTATAGAAAGTGTTCCAACAGAAACGCCTAAGAATAAAAAGAGTTTGATTATTATTATCTCAGTCTCAGTATTAATTACTGCTGTTGTAATAGGTCTTGTATTGATGGATATGAAGAATAAAAATTCTGACCTCTCTTCAATTGATGATGCAATTACATCAATTGAGAGTCTTTTTAGCAATACAGAAGATATAGATAAGGATTTAAGTAATTTACCAGAAGATTTCTTAGATGCTCAGTCTGTCTCTACGCAAGAAATAGATACTTCTATATCAGAGTTAGAAGTACAGATGGAAGAGTTAGAGAATCTAGAAGAAGATTTTACTCTTGAGATAAGTGATGTAGGGTTAGAGTAAATCTTAATAACCTAGTACTTAAAAAGGGAGTCTAAGAGAAGAATTACCTTTTAGCTCTTTTTTTCTAATTAAAAATAGTTAATCTTCTTTGATAACACAAGAATAATTAAGTAGATATTTCTTATTCATTAGAGTTCTAAGAATAGTACATTGATTTTATTTGGAACGCATCGAGATTGGTAGACACATGGATTTGTAAGCTATGTAAAATGAGACAGAAAAGTATAAAAGGGGAAGAGTAGAATCCTATTTATGAAAAACATATTTTAAATTCACAGCCCTTACCTTTATCGCTCTCACATATGATGGTACCATTGTGTCTTTCTATTATCTCTTTAGTGATAGCTAAACCTAATCCACTACCTCCAGATTTTCTAGATCTTGACTTTTCTATTCTATAAAACCTATTAAATATCTCTTTACAATACTGTTTAGAAATACCCTTACCAACATCTCAAAGAGTAACATAAATATTTTTACTATCCATATTTACCTTAATATCTAATTTAGTACCGTTTGAATACTTAATACTATTTTCAATAATATTTTGGAAAGCCCTGATTAACAAACTTTTATTTCCTTTTAATGTAATATTATTTGGACAAAACATATTAATCTTAAAACCAGTTCCACTTACAAGAGAGACGACTAAATTCTTTGATTCATTCAATAATAAATTTAAATTAACATCTTTCATATCTATCTCTGAATCAATCAAAGAGAAAATTAATAAATCCTCTGTTAATTTATTCATAAAGGAAATAGATTTCTTAGATTCTGAAAGTAAAGAATGTAACTCTTTTTTTGATAAATCTTTTTCATCTAACGCCATTTCTAAATTTGCTTGAATAATGGCAAGAGGAGTTTTAATCTCATGAGAAGCGTTCTCTACAAACTCTTTTTGTGCTTTAAAAGATTTTGACACTCTTAAAGACAAGTTATTAAACTGGTTAAAAAGAGAAGATATTTCATCCCCATTATCTTTAAATTGAATAGGGGAATCTAAATTATCTGCATTTTTACTATTCATTTCTCTTTCTAACAACTCTAACGGTTTAAGCATCCTATATGCTATTAAATATCCTCCTAGAAAACTTAATAGGGTAAGAGGTAACACAGAGTATATTGAGATTAATCGAATGTTTTCTAAATCCTCTAATCTAGATTTCCTGATAAGACCTAACTCTTCTTCTGTAATCTCTTGCAT
>CAYSEU010000026.1:0-10281 GCA_964430365.1 uncultured Candidatus Saccharibacteria bacterium | reverse complement strand
TTGTTGATTTTCCCTGTTCTTCACTTGGATATGAAGGAGAATATGTACTATGTGATAATAGCTGTTCCTTTGACCTTACTGCATGTACTATCCCCGAACCACCGCCACCTCCTGTTATAGAAGAGAGTATAGAGAAGTATATACCTAAACCAAGAGTTACAACAACTACTGTATATGAGTATCCCTTCTTAGAGTACTTTGATTTAAATATGAATAGCCGAATAGATGAAAATGAGTTTGTAAATGCTGTAAAACTGTGGGGAGAGTACTGGAGATTACACAAAACAGAAAGTGAAGAGCTAGATTCACTCAAATGTGATCTAAATAAAGATACTAAATGTGATATTGTAGATTTATCTATCCTTCTGTATCATAGTAAATAATGGAACAGATGTCTATATTAAAAATACTTAGTACAACAATAAAATTGTTCCTTTTAATTCTCCTTTCTTGGTTTCTTGTGCACATATTTGCCCTCCTTGGTATATTCATTTCAATTGGTTTTTTCATTTGGTGGCTCTTCTATCCCAGGTATTCAATATGTTTCTCATGTAGAGTAAAAAGAGTAGGAGAATATTGTAATATATGTAGGAGTACAGTAACAGACGCTTTAGCTAGATATCCCAAAAACCTTAGATCAGCATTAATAAATGTACTATTTCTCTTACTAGCTTCCTTACTTTCAATTTTTGCAGTAATCATAGAATACCAAGTATTACAATCAGCAATATCTCCTACAAGTCCTAAAACAGTATCCTTTGTAATACCAAGTGAATCACAATACAAGGTAGGAGAAATCTTTCCTCTTAAGATACAACTTACTGGTATAGAGGTCCCTATTAATGCGATTCAAGCAGATATTGGGTTTGATAAGAATAGACTAGAGGTAGTAGAGATATCTACTAAGGATTCATTTGCTACCGTATTTTTACAGAAAGAAATGAACAATGAATTAGGATATGCACGACTTAGTGGAGGATTACCAAGCCCTGGGTTTAATGCACCTACCGGCCTATTTGGTACTGTATATTTCAAAGCTAAACAGGCTGGATTAGCTCAAATATCATTCTTAGACACTTCCCTAGTATTAGCAAATGATGGAGATGGTACAAACGTAATTAAAGAATTTACAGTAGTATCATATTTAATTACTCCCGAAACACTCCCTATAGATGAACAGGAGATACAAAATACATTAATATTAAAAAATGTCCTTGGTATTGAAGAAGAAAGTAATGATAATCAGATATTACTTTTTGTTGATGAACAGGAAGATGTACTTGGAGTGGAGAATTCCGAACTAGGTGATGCTTTTGAGGGTGTTGAAAAGAAAGGATTTTTTGATACAATTTTAGAGATTTTAACCAAGATAGATCTCTTTATTATGGAGAGAGTAGATTGGTTCTTATCAATATTTAATATCTCACTACCAGGAATAAATGATAAATAGAAAAGCATGTCTCTTTCTTTTAACCTTAGTACTATTGGGAGTAATACTTTGTATATATTTGACACAAGGTAGTTGTTTTGTACTAAAAGAAGATGGTATCAATACTGATACGCAAACTACCCAAACCACTTCACAAGGGGATTTTAAATTAGAGAGTAAATATATCTCAGAAAATAATTGGGAATATACTGTAACTGGTAATTTACCAAATCCATGCTATAAAGCCCGTGTATATACTACTGTTGCAGAGAGTTATCCAGAACAAGTAACGATAACTGTTACCACTACTGTTCCAAGAGCAGATGAGATGTGTACACAAGTTATACAGGAATTCTCTTATGAAGGAACCTTCTTAGCAAGCGATAAGGCTGTTGTTAATTTTGAGGTAAAGTAACTAGCCAATCAGATATTAATCTTCTATTCCCATTCTTTCTTGAAACAGATATCTCTTTATTTCAACATATCTATTATATTAATATTTTGTTAAAATCCCCATATGGAAAAAGAAAATACAGAAGAAAGAACAGAAAGAGTCTCACATTATTGTGAGAAAAACTGTATTGACGATATAGTGTTTGATTTAGATGGAACATTGGTAGATACCGATTCATACTTTAAAGAAGAAATAGTTACTGGGAGCAACTTAATATCCTGGCAATTAAACACATATGGGTATAAATTAGGCGAAGAAGTATATAGTAATGCTGTTAAAATACACAAAGAAAAAGAGAATCCTACACTTGTAGATGTAATAACATTAAGTGCTTTAGAAAGGTATGTAACAGAGAACAGCTTAGAAGAGATATATACTAAAAGGAAGGAAGGTATAGAGGTTTTTATCAAAAGATATTTTAAAGATTTCTACAAAAAATCTCCCGAATTATTCCTCAACACTCTAGAAGTTATTAACACTTTCTCAAATATAAACAGAAGAATCTCCACACACTCTATTGCTCAGAGTGATTGGACAGAGATAAAGGTAAAAGAGATTAAAAAACAATATCTTTGTAAATATGGGAGTGAAATTGATATACCTTTCTACACAACTGATATAAATAGTAAAAAAGATGAAGTAGCATGGAGATATTCGCAGAGAAATTTACGCTTTGATTTTGTTAAATCACTAATAGTAGGAGATGATTACTATGCAGATATATTACCCTCTTACAATCTAGGATGTAGAAATCTTGTATATATTAATAGGGGAGGATATATACCAACAGATATACCTGAAGATATCGTAGTAGTTAAAGATATCGGAGATATCTTTGATCATATGTATTAAGCCATCCCTTCCCCTGCCATTACTCCTGTTACCGCAGCTCCTGTAATAGAACCTGAGAGTCCTGCTGCATCTCCTGCTACATAAAGATTTCTTATAGATGTTTCTAACCCCTTACTAGTATCTATCTTAGAAGATCTAAACTTAACCTCTGGAGCATACAGTAGAGTAGAACCTCCATTAATGCCTGGCATTACTTTATCTAATATCTCTAATCCTTCTAATATATTTAATACAATCCTATGAGGTAATCCCATTGATATGTCCCCTGGTACTACATCTTTTAATGATGGCTCTACAAAAGATTTAGACAATCTAGACCAAGTACTCCTTCTTCCATCTCTTAAATCATACAGACTTTGTATTAATGGTTTACCACCTCCTAAAAGTGATACTAATTCTGCTACAGATTTAGCATACGCTATGGAATTTTCTAAAGGCTCTTTTAAATTAACTTCACAAAGGAATGCGAAGTTAGAGTTTTTACTTGCATGATCAGAATTAGAATGGCCATTTACACATACATAGTTTTCATACTCCTCTATAGCTACTAAACCATTAGGACAACTACAAAAAGTTCTTACAATATCTTGGTATGTTTTAGTTCTAACCCTATATACAGTCTCATATAGAGTCTCTGCCTGTCTTTTCATAATGGAGGATGGAAATTCTACTCTTACTCCTACCTCTACCTTGTCATATATATATTTAATATCATACCTATCAGCTAATTTCTGTAACCACCTAGCATTAAGCCTTCCTGGAGTAAGTAATACTTTCTTACCATATATCTTTTTCTCATCACTTGTAATTACACCCTTTACACTACCTTCTTCTACTATTATATCCTCTACCTTAGTACCATCTAATATCTCTACACCATTTTCTAATAGGTAATCTTGGAATTTCTTTACAAACATCTTTAGCTTATCTGTACCAACATGTCTTGCTTTCCTTAATACTAACTCAATATCATTAACCTCCGCTTCTGCTATTAATTCTTTTAACTGAAGAGTCTCTTTAGGGTAATACTCTGAATCTATACCAAAATCATTAAAGACTGTATCAACGTAATCTAATATTTTCTGATATTCAAATTTACTAATTAAATGGAATGCTTTCTCATGAGAAAGGTTAGCTGTAAGAGTAAGCTTACCATCAGAGTAGGTACCAGCTCCCCCTATACCCATCATTACCTCAGAAGGTTTTCTTTTCTCTATCCTCTTACCCATATCTATTAGTAAGATTTTTGTTTTCTTCTTCTTTAATATCTCATAGCATGCAAACATACCTGCAGGACCAGCACCAACTACAATATAGTTGTATTTAGTCATATGAAAATATTTAGATATTATTACCTTAATATATTGTAAATATATTAAGTATGCAACAAACTATAAAATACCAACTCTCTCAATATATTCCTCTTTAAAGTATGCATACTTTTCCTCTGGCATTAGTAACACTTTATCCATATTTAACTCCCTTACAAAATCTGGCTGATGACTTACTATTAGTACTGTACCTTTGTACTCTTTTAATGCGGATAGTAGAATTTTTTGAGAATCAGGATCTAGGTATGTAGTAGGCTCATCCAAAAGTAATACATTAGACCTACTTGCAAAAAGTTTAGCTAGAGCTAATCTGGTTTTCTCTCCACCTGATAAGGTCTTAATCTTTTGTTCAACCATATCTCCTGTAATTAAAAATCTTCCCAAAAATGATCTCCTATCTATATCCCCCCAATCTAATCTTGAGATATTTTCTAATACTGTTTTTTCATAGTCTAAATCCTCATACTCTTGAGAGTAGTACCCTATGACAACACCCTTACCCCATTTATACTTACCTTTGGTTTGTCTCATTCTACCTGCTAATATCTTAAGTAGGGTAGTCTTACCTGCGCCATTTTTACCAATGATAGAGATTTTCTCTCCCCTTTCCATTTCAAAGGTAACACTTTTTAATACTGGTATTCCTTTTATATATTCCTTTTTAATGTGCTCTACCTCCAATATATTCCTACTACAGTGATATGGAGTAGGTATACTAATTTTCATTTTCTTACTCTTAATTAATTCTTTAGAAAGATTAATCATTTTCTCTTTCTCTTTCCTAGCTTGTTTTAATTTCTTAGCACCTTTCATTTTCTCTTTAGTCATACCTCTTGAAGAAAGAGTTTTAGCATATTCAAACATTCTCTTAACTTTTTTCTCTTGTGTTTTAAGAGTCTTAACTAGAAGCTCATCCTTAAGAGCTATCTGTTTTAAAAAAGCATCATAGTTACCTTTGTATACTTCCACTCTATGTTTAATATCATTTAAATACCATATCTTAGATATCCCCTTATTCATCAACCTTAGATCGTGAGAAACCACTAATACTGCTTTAGGGTAGTTAACTAAAAAAGACATTAACCACTGTGCAGTAGGTATATCTAAAAAGTTAGTAGGTTCATCTAGTATTAAAAGGTCTGCTCGTTCTAAAAGTATCTTTATTAATTCAACCTTAATCTTTTGTCCACCTGAAAGTTGAGAGAGTAAAGAATCTGTATTTTTATCTTGCATATTCATATAGTTGAGAAGCTTATTTATTTCCCATTCCTCTACATTCAACCCTCTCTCTATTATTAAATACTCTCCTATGGTTAGTTCCTCCTTCATACTTTCTAATATCTCCATATGAATTTCTTGAGAGAGATATGAAAAGGTACCACTTAAAGATATTGTACCTAAATCTTGCTCCTCTAATCCTGCTATTAGCTTTAGTAGGGTACTTTTACCAGCACCATTAACACCAACTAGCCCTATCTTTTCATTTCTAGCTAGAAAAAGATTAATGTTTTCTAAAATTTTGTTTCCTCCCTTTGATATACAAAGGTTCTTAATGCTTAACATACCAGAGATTATACACCACAATATATTGATATATGTATAGAGGAGTGTTAGGATTATTAATAACTTTTTATAATTACTAAATATGAGGAAGGTATACCTTTCAATATTAGTATTTGGACTACTATGTATTCCTACCGTAGTATTTGCCCAAGAAGATATAGTAATCGCTCCTGCTCCTACAGGTGATGTTGAAGTAAGCGTACCAATATCTCCAGAGAGTCCTTTTTACTTCTTAACCTCAGTATATGAGACCATAGATATGGCTCTTACTTTTGATGATGAAGCTAAATTAGATAAAGCCATTGAGTTTGCAGATAGAAGAGTTGCAGAAATGGATTTAATAGCAGAGGATGGTAATGAAGCAACACTTGAAAAGTTACAAGAAAAATATGAAAAACATATAGCAACTGCTGAGAAAATTGCTGCTAGAAACCAAGAAAAAGAAATGGAAATGATTCAAACAATAGTAGAGGCACAAGAGAAACACGTATTAAAATTAAAAGATGTCGCTGAGAAAGTTCCTCTTAAGGCTAAAGAGAATATAGATAGGGTAATTGGTAATGCTCAAGTAAAGATTGATAATGCTAATAGTGATAATGGGCAGGGAGGTTCTTCTGATAATGGGCAGGGTGGTAGCTCAGATTCAGGAAGCTCTGGTTCAGGTGGAAGTGGTAATTAACAACTTAAAAAGAGTTTAAAAGTATAAGTGATAGGTGACTTTGGATATATTCAAAGGAGTCTATCACTTTTTCTTGAAATGTTTTGATTAATAATGTAAATTTTAGTATTATCTATATATATAGAAATATGAAAAACATATCCTTTCTTCTCTTACTCTCTTCAATATTCTTACCCTCGTTTGCTTTTGCACAAGAGGAAGAATTAACTGTAACTACACTTGAGCAACAAGAGGTAATTAAAGAGTCAGATGATATATCTCCACAGAGTCCTTTTTACTTTTTAACAGAAATATTTGAAGATGTAGAACTACTTCTAACTTTTGATGAACAGAAAAAAGTAGAAAAAGCTTTAGAGTTTGCACAAAAGAAACTAAATGGTATTGAGAATTTAAATGGAGAGGAAGATCCTAAGGTTATGGAAAGATTGCAAAATAGATTTGAGAAGTTAGTAGAGAATGCGGAAAGAGTAGCTCAAAAAGAAAACACTATGCAAGAGGATAGCTTACAAAGAATAGAGGAAATTAGAACAAGACATCTGAATGTATTAAATACTGTTTTAGAAAAAGCTCCAGAGGGACAAGCACAGGAATCTTTACAGAAAGTGATAGATAAGACTATAGAGAAATATAATGCAAAGGATGATAAAGTTAAAATAAATAATAAGAAAGCGGAGGTAGAAGATGATATTGAAGATGAGCTCGAAGAAGACGAAGAAATTGAAGATGAAGAATCAGAGTAATAATTTTAAGCTTTAAAATATATGAAACAGTTAACTAACAAGCTTTTCATTTTACTGGGGAGTGGAATAGTAAGTATAGGTATCTTACTTTTTGTAATTGTTCTTGCCCTTTTAGTACCGAATGTAGATATTAACACTGTTGATTTAGATGAGAACGCAATTACCTCTAGATATATTTCTGAGAGTTTCCCAGTATTAGAAACAGAGGATGAGAATACCGTTACTGATGAAGTTGATTTAAACAAACAGGGGGTTTTAGAAGTAGAGCAGAGTAGAAAGGTTTTGAAAATAGATAGAATACTTTCAGAAGCAGAAAAAGAATCACTAGAGGAGGAGTATGATATTGAGTTTACTCAAGATACAGATAGTAATGGAATATATGTAATTTCAATATCAGAAGCAAGTGATACTCAATCACTAGAAACAGAACTAAAAGCAGAGGTAGAAACGGACATACCAGTTAAAATGTCTGCAGATATAATAGATTGGGGAGTAAGCAGAATAGGAGCTGATAAGGTATGGGATACGGGAAGTGGAGTTGGAGTAAAGATTGCAATTATTGATACTGGAGTACAAAAAGATCATCCTGATTTAGTCGCGAACTTAAATACGGGATATGATTTTGTTAATAATGATAGTGATGCTAATGATGATAACGGACACGGTACCCATGTAGCAGGTATTGCTACTGCTACATTGAATCAAGCAGGAACAGTAGGTGTAAGTAATGGCTCTAAGATAATTCCTGTTAAAGTACTAAATGCTCAAGGGTATGGATATCTTTCTGATGTTGCAAAGGGAATATATTATGCCACAGATAATGGGGCAAGAGTCATTAATTTAAGTTTAGGTGCACCAACAGATTCATCTCTCCTTAGAGATGCTGTAAATTACGCTACTAACAAAGGTGTGTTAGTTGTTGCCGCAGCAGGTAATGAGAGTGGGGCACCATGCTCATATCCGGCCTCTTACAGTAATGTAATATGTGTAATGGCTACTGATAGTAGAAATATGTTAGCAAGCTTTAGTAATATAGGGGGGGAACTTTCAGCACCTGGAGTATATAACTACTCTACATACCTTGGTAGTACATACAGATACCTAAGTGGGACTAGTATGGCCTCTCCTCATGTAGCAGGAGCTTCTGCCCTTCTTTTCTCCATTTGTCCAACATGTACATCTTCTGAAATTACACAACTTTTAGAAAGCACTGCAATAGATTTAGGAGAACCTGGAAAAGATATACTCTTTGGATATGGTTTAATAGACTTAACCTCTGCTGTATTACAACTACAACCAGAAGAGATTCCTGTTGAGACTCCTATCACAGAAACACCAGAGGAACCCATTACAGAGGAACCAACCGCAAAACCTACAACACCCATTAAAGCTCCAAAGAGAATTGCTCAAAGTATTTCAATTGTGGAACCCGTAGTTACTAAAGCGAAAAAATATATACCTACAGAAGTAGCAGATATTACAGTAAAATATACATTAACCCCAATTCTTTCTGATTCTACATTAACAAATGTAACTATATATGTTGATAACGAAGAGATAGAATCATCTACAAAACAAACAGATGAATTTATATTAGCAAGCGAACTCTTCAATCATTCTCAGCATTGGATTAAGACTGTAGCACTCTTCAGTGATGGCGTGAGAAGTGAGGCACAAATAATTGTAGATATGACATACCTAAAATCTCTTTCTAGAACATCTTCAAGAATTTCAGGTACTTCAGTACTTGGTATCTCTACTTCAATATTTGACTGGTTTAGATTCTTTTAACAAAGATTAGACTTTTCATATGGTATAATCACAGATATGGGGAAAATATTAAAAATATATACAGTAGGAGATAAGAAAGAAGAGAAATTCTTAAGAGAGATTTCAAAAGATTTATCTCTTGAAGAAATTAAAAGTGATAGATTCCAGACTTTTTTTGATGACTTACTCTTTACAGCTAAAAATGTTACTACCCAAGAAGGGTATATAGCTGCAGGACTCGCTGCAGTACAAGTAGGCAAACATTACAATGTATTTTGTATCTTGGAGGAAGATAGTAGGGATTTTTTCTTAATGATTAATGCTAGAATAGAGATATTAAATACTCTCCAATCTATTGAGAAAGAGGGTTGCTTAAGTATACCTGGAGTAGAAGAACCTGTTAGAAGATTTAAGAAGATAAGGGCAACATATCTTGATAGAGAGGGTAAAAAGAATAGAAAAATATTTACTGAGTATGAAGCACGTGAGATACAACATGAATATGACCATACACAGGGTATCCTTTTCACCGATAGAATATAAAGACTAGAATCTTTTTCCAATTCAATATACAATGTATTCAGATTATATATATTATTAATCATCTGATTATGAAAAAGATAATTCTATTAACACTTTTCTTTCTATTTTTTTCACCCTTCTTCGCATATGCACAGCAAGACACTAAAGTAGAAGAATTAATTACTACTTCGGAGGTAAAAGCTGCAGAGATAGAAGAACTAGATCAACAGGAAGATGAAAGGACACAAGAAATTGCAAATCAATTAGGATTTGTACTACCTGAATATACAGATAACCCAAGCTATGTAATTACCTTTAAAGATCCTTCTCCTGATAGCCAAGGAGTAGAAGTTGAAATAGATGGTACTTCTTTTAAAAAGATTACAAGCCCATATACCTTTCCTGCTCTAAGTATAGGTAAACATACTCTTAAGTTTAGATTCTATGATAAGGATAGTAATGTACAACTTTTAGAATATGATTTGGTAATAATTCCGAGATCACCAATAATTACTTCTCCATCTCTTACTGATACTACTATTGAAATTAAAGGAACTGCACTTGCTAATTCTGAAGTTATATATACATTAACAGCAAATGCTTACAATGCTAGTGATATAGTTCAGACAGATGAGAATGGAGATTGGAGTATTAAAGTAACTCCTGAGGGTGGGCTAGCTGATGGTATATATACCTTTAGAGCATATACCAGAAAATATGGGTATGCCAGCAATATATCAAATGCAGTAACTTTTGGGGTAGGAGAAAATCCTAACAGGTTCCTTGAAGATGATGAGAATAAGATATATTTTGCTTTTAAAGATTTAAACTCTGAAAATCTTTCTAGTACCTTCTCTACATATCCTGATTTAATAATACTTTCTGCTGGAAGCTTTCTAATAGGTCTATTTCTTACTTTTGGTGTTAAGAGTTTAATAGAT
>CAYSEU010000025.1:5593-10335 GCA_964430365.1 uncultured Candidatus Saccharibacteria bacterium | reverse complement strand
AGAAAACAAGATTTCTATAGATATGGATAAATTTATAGAAATGGAAGAAAAGCGGGAATTTGTTGTTGTTAATAATCTCTATAATATTAAATATGGCACACCAAAGAAATTGATTCATAAAATTATTAAAGATGGAAAGATACCAATATTGGACTTTCCTCTTGATAGGATTGATGCCATTAAAAATTCGAGTTATGAATTATTTACAATATATCTCTTTCCACAGAATGGTATAATACTGGAGAATAGAATAATTAAGGAGAGGGGAGAAGCAATAAGAGTCGATGAGGGGATGCGAGAACTAGCGTATTTATTAGAATTAAAGGATACTGATGAGAGGATTAATTACTCGATAGTAAATTACGAAAATAGAATAGAGAATACTATTAGTTACTTTGAAGAGATTATAGATAAATTTATAAATTGATAAATATATAATATGGGGGAACCTGTAGAAAACAATTTGAAAGTGGTACCTTTGGATATAGAAATAGTTAGAGATCGTTATGCAAAAGAGAGGGGACCATCTATGTTACTTGAAATTTCTTGCTCACAGTGTAAAACACCAATAATGATATATCAGAAGGATGGGGAGGGAAGACTTTTAAGAACATATTTAGATAGAATTAGGTATCCAGAAAAGCTTGTTGAGGAGGTTTCCAATACAAATTTTAATAATAAGAATGCAAAGATGAATCTTGCATGTCCTAATTGTCACCAGGTTATCGGGGTACCAATGATATATGAAAGGGAAAAAAGGCCAGCTTTTCGAATGTTGCATGGAACATTTTCGAAGATGAAATATAAAAGATAATTATATTAGAAGAACATTTCATATTTCTTGAAGGGTAGTCAATTTTACTGTATTAGATAAGCATTTCACTTTCGAACCGAGGATTCTTAAAAACATCTCTTTTTTGACTCTTTTCATCCACCAGTCCTTACTTTTGAGAAATTCACTTTTTAAGGTCTAAATAACTCAATTCCCATAAGGGTTTTAAAAGATAGTGGACAGGTTTTGTAGGAACATATTGAAAATGGTGGGAGAAGTAGGACTCTCACAAACTATACTTAACTATCTATTAAATAGGAATATTTTGATAGATTGTACAAATAGGAACGAAAAAGCTTTGCAATTGTATCTGATTATTAATTCTGCTAAATTGGAAACAGAGAGAATAAATTTAGAATAAATATTATGGATAAATATCAATGCTCTGTCTGTGGTTATATATATGATCCAGAAAAGGGAGATCCTGATTCTGGGATTCTTCCTGGTACTCGTTTTGAAGATATTCCTGATACTTGGGTATGTCCTGTATGCGGTTCTAAAAAGTCCAATTTTGTATTAATTAAATAACAAAATATTTATTATGTTTGAACAAATGCCTGTGAATATTTTATTAGGTTTAAACCTTGGGAGTATTACAGCATTCTTATTCTTTCTTGCTAATTTTATTGTTATATTTACTTTAATACACAAATTAATTAACCCCTTGAAAGAATGGAAATGGCTAGATAACTTGAAGAATCGTTGGCACTATATTCATTATTTTGGTAACTTAGGTGTAGTTATATTAACAGTAGTTCATGCAGTATTAATTAGAGAATTTGCTCATCCATTGCATTGGGTATTAACTGCATTACTCATATGGATGGTAATAGGAGGTTTAATAATGAGATTCTCTAAAGTATCTATAAAAACGAAGCTTAAGATTAAGAGATACCATGCGAAATGGTATATGTTTGTTGTTGTATTTATTCTTCTAATAACTGCTCATCTTCTATCACTACCTAACTTTCCTTACGAAATAGGATAGGATTAGAAGACTTGTTGTCACCATGCAACAGCTAGACCTCTTTTTCCAAGTATTTTGTCATCAAAAACAATATTTCCCTCCTTACCTGCTAAACCAGCACATACATGTAATGGTAATAGATGATCTTCTCGTGGATGACAATATCTGGCATTTGGAGCTTTTTCCCAATTAATTAGTCTATCTTCTCTCCCACTTTGAGATATCTTTCCAGTCGTAGTTTCTATTAACCATTCTTGGAATTCATCATTACGAGCATCTTCTCCCTCTCCGGAAAAATTCATAGTATTATGATATGAGAATCCGGAACCAATAACTAATGTTTTACCATTTAATATCTTTCTTAATGCTTTTCCCATTTCCATATGCGAAGAGGCGTCCAATCCCTCAATTAAAGAAATTTGTATACAAGGAATATCGGCATTTGGATACATTAATTTTAAGGGTATAAACATACCGTGATCAAAACCTCTCTCTAAATCTATTCTGCCTTCTATCCCATTTTCTTTTAGCATATCTAAAACTTTTTTTGCGGATTCAGGACTTCCTTTGGCAGGATATTTGAGTTCATATGCCTGTTGAGGGAATCCATAATAGTCATAGAATAGTTCTGGTTCACTTCCACCTATAATTGTTGGGACATCTTCTTCCCAGTGTGCACTTATAACTATAATTAGCTCAGGTTTAATTAGTAATTGAGGTAGGTTTTTCATAAATTTGATCATGGCCTCATGACCAGGCTCTCCAAGTATGGGTAATGGTCCTCCTCCGTGGGATAGATATACTACTTGGTATTTTTCTTTCTTTTGCATATTTAAGTATACAATATAAATAAGTGATATTTCAAAATGTGCTTAAAAACGACTAATTTTATTCACGAGGCTTCAGAAAAAGAATGGTGTGACATACATGTCTGGTGTAAACGCTCTTACTAAAGTGTATAATATAGATGCGAGTTAATTGTTATTAAAAATGATGTAAATTTTTACAAACATAAAAATGACATACACTTGTCCTATGCATCCAGAAATAATAAAAAAGGAATCAGGTAAATGCCCCAAATGTGGCATGGAGTTAGTTTTGGTAGTAAAGAATGGTCATAATGAAAACGGTCATTCAGAATCTGAGATGGCAAATCACAATGGTCACGACACAGGAAAGCATGCAGGTCATAGTACTCAAATGTTTTTAAGAAAGTTTTGGGTTAGTTTAATACTAACTATACCTGTCCTACTATATGCAGAAATATCAACCACACTATTTGGACTTACAATGCCTGTATTCTATGGTTCTGAGTATTTGCCTTTTGTTCTTGGTTCTATAGTCTTCTTTTATGGAGGTACGATATTTCTTAAAGGTGCATTGAATGAGATTAATGCTCGACTTCCTGGAATGATGACTCTTATATCTTTAGCAATTACTGCTGCATATTTGTGGAGCGTTTACGCAACATTCACAGGTCTAGAAGTCTTATACTGGGAGCTTACAACATTGATTACGATAATGTTGTTGGGCCATTGGATTGAAATGAGGGCTGTAGGCAGTGTTCAGGATTCATTGAAAGCTCTCGCAAAACTATTACCTGATAAAGCTGAAGTTATAAGGGGTGAGGAAATTGAAACTGTTCAGTTATCTGAGCTTCTTGTTGGTGATGTTGTGTTGGTTCGTCCTGGAAGCAAGGTCCCTGCAGATGGTGAAATTGTAGAGGGAGAAACAAACCTCGATGAGTCAATGGTTACAGGAGAGTCTAAACTTGTGTCAAAAAAAATAGGAGACTCAGTTATTGCTGGTACAATCAACGGTGAAGGTGCACTAAAGGTTCGGGTAAATAATATAGGGGAAAAAACATTCTTAGCAGGTATTATGAGATTGGTGGATGAAGCCCAGTCGTCCAAATCAAAGTTGCAGATGCTGTCTGACAGGGCAGCTTTCTACCTTACAATTGTAGCTGTTGTAGTAAGTATTGTTACTCTGATCGCGTGGTTGCTCTCTGGAGCTGAAGTTGACTTTGCTGTTGCTAGGCTAGTTGCTGTTTTAGTTATCGCATGTCCTCATGCTCTTGGACTTGCTGTACCCCTTGTTGCTTCTATCTCAACGATGAAAGCTGCACGTAATGGTTTTTTGGTTAAGCAGAGATTAGCTTTAGAGACTGCACGTACTATTGATACTGTTCTTTTTGATAAGACAGGAACACTGACAAAAGGAGAGTTTGGAGTTATAGATATCATTAGTATAGAAGGAAGAACAGATGAAGAGATTTTAGGTATGGCTGCAGCAGTGGAGTCTCTATCGGAGCATCCAATTGCAAAATCTATTGTATCTAAATCAAAAGAAATGAATATAAAGGGAGATTCTTCTAAAGATTTTAGAGCCATTAAAGGAAAGGGTGCTGTGGCAACGATTGCTGGAAAAAGGATTATGGTAGGTGGGGCTTCACTTCTGGAGAGTATTCACGTTTCTATTCCACAACAGCTATCAGAACAGATTCAAAATTCAAATGAGAAGGGGCAGACCATAGTCTTTGTAGTGGAGGATAATCTGTTTGTAGGCGCAATTGCTCTCGCTGATGTGATACGTGAGGAATCTGTAGAAGCTATTAGATCACTAAACGAGATAGGGGTTAAAACTGTTATGCTTACCGGTGATTCGGAAGATGTAGCTAAGTGGGTTAGCCAGGAACTTGGTATAAAGGAGTATTTTGCTAGAGTTCTTCCAGATCAGAAGTCAGAGAAAGTTAAAGAATTACAAAAAGGGAATAAGAGGGTAGCAATGATTGGAGATGGTATTAATGATGCTCCAGCTCTGACTCAAGCAGACTTGGGTATTGCTGTGGGCGCTGGTACCAATGTAGCTATTGAATCTGCCGGAATAATCCTCGCGAGAAATGATCCAAGGGATGTGGTAAAAATAATTACTCTTTCAAAG
>CAYSEU010000025.1:0-5581 GCA_964430365.1 uncultured Candidatus Saccharibacteria bacterium | reverse complement strand
CTCGAAAATGATTCAGAATATTTTCTGGGCCACTGGATATAATGTAGTTGCTTTACCACTTGCTACGGGTATATTGGCTTCTAGGGGAATACTTTTGGAGCCAGCAGTAGCTGCGATATTTATGTCTATTAGTACTGTTATTGTAGCTCTAAATGCTATGTTATTAAGGAATAAAAAATTGGTGTAATATGCAAACCAAAGGTATAATTTTCTAACTGATGTTTTGAACATGGTTATAAAAGGATTGCAGGGGAAAGAACATAAATTTAAATATGAAAAATGGTTGAAGTTTAATAAATAGGGATTGTATAAACTGTACTACATAAGCATTATACTTTCGAACCAAGAGCTCTTAAAAACATCTCTTTTTTGACTCTTTTCATCCACCAGGCCTTACTTTTGAGACTTTCACTTTTTAGGGTATAAATAGCTCAATCCCCATAAGAGTTTTAAAAGATAGTGGACGGGTCTTGTTGGAACATGTTGAAAATGGAGGAGCATACGGATCTGGACCCTTCTAGAAGATTTCTATTTTTCCAAAATGTATTATTTTAACCTCTGTATCGAGATTGACTCTATCTCCGTAATATTTTCGATATCCTAAAACTAAATCTTCAACAGGTTGATGTCCGATATAATCTTCTGGCTTGAGTGTCCTAAAAGTTCTTACAACCATTTTCTCTATTTTAGTTCTACCAAAATCTGTAATAACTTCTCCATCTCTTGTTGCAAGGATAATGGAATCTCCTTCTGAAAGATTCTTATCATCAAAAAGTCTCCAAGTAGTAGTTTTCTTTCCTTGTTTAATTAGATCTGTTAATTCTGGGGTAAACTTTATAGCTTTTTCCATATCATATTATATATGATAATTAAGAAGGGATATACATACATATTCTTGATTGTTAATGCTATAATTGGCTATGGAAAAGAGAGAAATTGCAATTTTGGGTTATGAGCATGATGGCTCAAGGGAAGCCTATAAATTAGATAGCCTAGGTGAAGAATTTGAAGTTAAGGTTCCCCCTGAGAATATCCTTATGGCAGTATGTGCACATCATGAAGCAAGGAAATTGATTGAAGAAGGAGAGGATGCTTTTATATTGACTGTTGGTGGAGCTGCGATTTCAAACAAGAGGATTATGGAGAGGATTAACGAGATAACTGGAAAAGAAGTGCCTGTAGAGGCTGATAACTCATCTAACAGTATTGCTTCCAATATTAAGTCTCTGGCAGAACGTGAGAACCCATTTGTTATTATATGTCAGAAATTTGCAAGGTTAAGAGCATCTATTCATGCCAATTTCCATCTAGGGGAAAATAGATATCAAATGAAAGATTGGGAAACATACATCAAAGAGAATGAATTAAGTTCTTTTGAAAGGGTATTAATTCAAGAGCTAGGAACACTAAGATATATCCCTTTGCAAAGGAAAATGGTAGAAGGAGTTTTAACAATACTTGCTTATATAGATCCTGAAGATGGTTTTACTACTCAAATAGCATTATTAAGGCAAAAGATTAGAGGTAAAGATCCTAAGGATAACATATTTAACAAAACCGGGATGAGTTAGTATCTCTTTTATTTGAGGCTCATAATGATGAGACATATACGTCTGGAACCTGAAATGAGACAAATAAGACAGTATAAAAGGGTGGTATAATTATCGCATATGCAATTGGAAAAATACCCATACATTATCTTAATGAAAGTAGGTTCATACTGTGGCTATTCGTTGGATGAGATAATTGAAATAAAGCAAAAAGAACAAAAGAAAGTAGGAAAGTATTTTTGGGGATATAGTGGAGTATTTTGTAGACCAAATGTTGTAAAGAACTTAGTTAGTTATGCAGATGATAAAAAGATTTATGTCCTATTTGTAGAAACTAAATCAGATTTTAAACCTTCAACATTTGATGAATTCAATCAATTCTCTAAAGATGGAGGTGTATGGAGTGATTTACCCAAAGATATTCTATTAGTAGGTAATAAAAATAAATCTCATTTCGCAATAACAGCAAATAAATTTGAAAAAGTTGATATGACTCTTGATCTATCTCAGTATTCTACACTAAAAGGTATATTCCCTAATGATAATCAGAGGTTTGATAAATATTTTAGATATAGAGTGGATAAAGCATGTGGAGTATATGTTCCTAATGATATGACAGAGAAGAGAGAGGTACAGATTAAGTATGTGTCTGAGTTGGTAGAACCGTATTCAGTATTCATACGATAGTGGACAGGTCTTGTAGCAACCAAGAATATAGACGTACATACACATCTGGAACCTATGTAAAATGAGAATGAGATAAAAGAGACAGTATAAAAAGGTTGTGGTGTAGTGTATAATAATTGCTATAAGTTTTTAGATGATTGCTATGACTGAGTGCTATACAGAACGAGGTTTACTAGAAAAAATTAGTAAAATGATGAAATATGATGCCCATTGCTTTAGTAATTATTTAACAGAAAAAACTATTTACTACCCACGTGTAAAAAAAGTTGAGACCCTTATTCCAAGTAGATTCTATCTTAGAAGAGTCGCACCACGTGTAGAGCAAGAAAGAAGAGATGCAGATTTCGAAGCTTTTATCTCTAATGTAAGACAATCTACAACGGAGGCTTATGACTACGCAATAACGGGGGCACATGGTTATTATAAAGTAAACATTAATGGATTTATTACTAATCTAAATAGTATGCTCAGTGAAGATGAAGAGAAACTCCCAGAGGTTTTGACAAGACCAGGCAATGAATTATTTAGAGAATGGTTTCAACAATTTAAAGTGCAAGAATTATATTACCCTGTTTTAGAAGAATACAGTGTGTGCGGTCGATTACCAGAGTGTTTACTAGAGGAGCTTGATAACTGGGAAGAAAGTAGTCAAGAAGAAACATTATAAAAAGGGAATACTTTATATAATAACCCAAATATATGGATACACAGGATGATATAAAACAGATAATAGATTTTTTCAGAATTGCTATTAAGATGAAAGAAACATACCGTTTTACACCTAAAGGTGATGGGTATGAAAGTGATGCTGAACACACTTGGAGTGTTGCTATGCTTTGTATGTTACTAACTAAACGAGTTCAAAAGGAACTAAATGTTGATTTAGATATTGAGAAAATTCTTAAAATGGCTATAGTACATGACTTAGCTGAGGTACTAACAGGAGATCTAAAAACTTGGGATAGTAAAGGACGTATTGGTAAAGAGGAAAGAGAAGAGGAAGCTATTGAAGAGTTGTTCTCGAAATTACCAAGAGACCTTTACGACGAGTTCTTCCCTTTGTGGACAGAGTGTGAAGCGAAGAGAAGCCTTGAAGCAAAAATTGTAAAATCTTTAGATAGATTAGAGCCAGTCTTACACAGAATATATTTGGACTATGGATGGGAGAATTTAGGTGAGAAGGATCCAGACAAAACTGTGGAAGCACTTGATAGTCGTCATTTAGCAAGGCATGAGTTTTCTGCAGTAATAACAGAGTTATATGAATATGCAAAGGAAGAATCTATTGAAAGAGAAATGCTTTCTTAATTCACACAGATAATCCCCGTGGTTCATTTGTTTTGTAAATACAAACTCTTAAAACATAGTGGACGGGTCTTGTCGCAACCTTGAAAGAATGGCGGGATGGACTAGACTCGAACGGAGTTAAGATATTATCAAACAAGTAAAGGATTTGTTGGATTGACGGTTCGAACACCGTTCCCTAGGTGAACAGGTCACTCTTTTAATCCTCGAATATTTAATGTAAATTAAAACATAAATATTATTGAATATCTTAGGAAATACTTGCCTAACCATTGGGTTTGTGGTATTCTGTTTCCATAGCATACGGAAAACCGTATCTTACAGAAATGAAATACATGGATATACAGAACAATTTAAGAAGTTTAGGTGTATTTACACTAAACGATATTAGGATGCTAGATCCTGATTTTAGAGAACCAACTTTAAATGATTGGTTGAATAATGGGTGGATAAAGAGAATTAGGAGATTTTGGTATGCAGACTCTAGTTTCAATCCCCAAGGAAATGATTACTTTTTTATAGCAAACAGAATATACTCTCCATCTTATATATCACTAGAAAGCGCTCTCAGTCACTACGGCTTTATACCAGAAACTACCTTACAAATAACTTCTGTATCGACCAGAAAGACCAATTTTTTTGATACTCAATATGGGGTATTTTCATACCAAAGTATTAAGAATAGTCTCTACTTTGGATATGAGGTTATTGAAAACAATGATAGACCATTTATATTAGCTACTCCTGAAAAGGCAATTCTAGATTACTTATATCTACATTCAGCAATTACAAGTATAGAGGATCTAAAGGGGTTAAGGATTAATAGTGAGATTATAAATAGTACGATTGATAAGGAGAAGCTTAATACATATCTTAATCAATTTGATAACTTGGAGTTAAATAATAGAGCTAATATATTACTAGAATATCTCAATGCTTAGTATAGAAGAAATAAAGAAACAGTATCCAAGTGATATACATAAGTTTGAAAGAGGTCTACTTAGAGAGTATTTACAATTTCTCATATTAGAGATAATATTCAGTTCAAATATTTCTACTAAGTTATCTTTTCTAGGTGGTACATGTTTAAGAATAGTTCATGGAATTAAGAGATTCTCAGAGGATTTAGACTTTGATAACAAAGAACTCTCTTCTAAAGAATTCACATCTCTTGCTAAAAAGATAGAGCAAGAACTCCTAAGACAAGGATTTGAGGCAGAAATAAAGGTAACTGAAAAGAAGGCTATTCATTGTCATATAAAATTCTCCAATATACTCTTTGAGAATAAGTTAAGTGATATTAAAACAGAAAAGATTGATATACAGATAGATACGTTTGATCAGGGGTATCAGTATGAATCAGAGTTATATCTATTAAACAAGTTTAATGTGTTTAAGCAGATAAGGGTAACTCCTAAAGAAATAATTCTCTCTCAGAAGCTATGGACTATTACTCAACGAAATAGGGCAAAAGGAAGAGATTTCTACGATATTCTTTATCTATTACAGAATACCAAACCAGATATTGGCTTTCTCAATCTTAAATTTGGTGTTTCTAATTGGGATGAGGCTAGAGAAAAGATTTTAGAAGCTATAGAGGGTATTGATTTAGATTCTATGGTTAAAGATGTACAACCGTTTTTAATAAATAAAAAAGAGGGAAACAAGATTAAATTGTTTAGAGATTATCTGAAACAGATAGAGTTTGATTAATTGTCAAGTTATTTGTCAATATAATTGACAATGATATTGTATAATTATCTACAAAAAATATAGTAGGGTAAACGAGAATGGAACGGAGTCGGAAATTACTCTATGAATCAAATTCCTGTGTTATATCAACATTCTACCTTCGAACCGAAGGGTATCAAAAACTACTCGTTTTTAGGGTATTTTCATCCACCAGGATGTGAAAATGAGAATTAACTTTTTAAGGGGTAAATAATGAAGTAACCAAGGTATTCCTAGAGATAGTGGACAGGTTTTGTAGGAACATATTGAAAATGGCGGGACATATGAGTCTGGAACAAACAAGTAAA
>CAYSEU010000024.1:0-11116 GCA_964430365.1 uncultured Candidatus Saccharibacteria bacterium | reverse complement strand
TCTGAAGAGAGTTCCTTAGTTAGCAATATTCTATTTTTAAGTATATATGCAGATACAGAGCTATCTACTCCACCACTCATACCTAGCAATACTTTACCTTTACGTTTCATTCTTCTTTCTGTAATCATCTATAGCGGCTTTAATACCAGCTTCTGCTAGATTAGAGCAGTGCATTTTAATAGGGGGTAGGCCATCTAAAGCTTCTGCTACCTCCCTATTAGTAATCTTTAGTGCTTCATCTAATGTTTGACCTTTTACTAACTCGGTTACCATACTACTAGTAGCTACTGCTGCTCCACATCCAAATGTTTGGAATTTTATGTCCGTTATCTTGTCATCTTTTACCTTAATATACATTCTCATAATGTCTCCACATCTAGGGTTACCTACTTCCCCTATTCCATCTGCGTCATCCATAGTTCCTACATTTCTAGGATTAAAGAAATGATCCATTACTTTTGTACTGTATTCTTCCATAGTTTTTTAATTCTTAATTAAAGGTGACATAGCTCTTAATTTCTCAACGATTGGAGGTATTGTTTCCAATACATAATCCATATCTTCTTTGGTAATCTCTTCACTTAAAGTTAATCTCAAAGAACCATGTGCAATCTCGTGGGGTAATCCTAGAGCAAGGAGTACATGAGATGGCTCTAGAGAGCCTGAGGTACATGCAGAGCCACTGGATGCACATATACCTTTCATATCTAGCATTAGTAATATTGATTCTCCCTCTATATATCTAAAGCATACATTAATATTAGCTGGTAATCTTAATTTAGGATCTCCATTTAATATTGTATCTTGTACTGTTTTAAGAATTCTTTCTATGAAGTAATCTCTTAACTCTATTAAATACTTACTCTTTTTCTCAATATCTTTAGTATTAATCTCTATTGCTTTTCCTAGCCCTACTATACCTGCTACATTTTCTGTACCTGCCCTTCTTTTCATCTCCTGTCCACCACCATGTAACAGATTAGAGATATTTACTCCTTTTCTAATATACAAAGCTCCTACACCCTTCGGGCCATTTATTTTATGTGCAGAAAGTGAGAGTAAATCAATATTTAAATCTTCTACATCTATTGGAATATTTCCTACTGCTTGTACAGCATCTGTATGAAAATATATACCTTTCTTATGAGCAATTTCCCCTATCTCTTTGATTGGTTGAATTGATCCTATCTCATTGTTAGCAAACATTACAGAGATTAGTATGGTATCTTTTCTAATTTCTTTCTCTAAATCTTTAATATCAATTATTCCATTCTCTTTTACAGGTATGTATGTAATTTCAAATCCATATTTTTCTAAATATGTAAGAGTATGTAATACTGCATGATGTTCTATATTTGTACTAATTATATGTTTACCTTTGCTTTCGTTAGCAAAAGCAATACCTGTAATTGCCCAGTTATCTGATTCAGTACCACCACTAGTAAAGAATATTTCATTTGTATTACTATTTAGAGCTTTTGCCACTCTTTCCCTCGCAATATCGATAGCTTTTTTACTCTCTCTACCAATGGAATATATACTTGAGGGATTACCATAGTTATCTGAAAGATATGGGAGCATTTCTTTCAATACATCAGGGTGTATTTTAGTAGTAGCAGCGTTGTCCATGTATATAAGTTTTTCCATAGAGGAAATTGTATCACAGATGTATATTACTTTGAAAGTCTAAATATCTATATCTTTCTACTATCATGTACTCAATGTAGTACTGCTTGTCTTTGTTTCTTTCTACATTCTAAATCTATATAGGAGAGCGAATAGAGTACTCATACCATCTAGCATATTTTATTTTGATAATCATCAAATCAAAATAAATATGTATATATTATTTACTATAATGATATATAATACGGTATGGAAGATTATGAAAATGAACAAAATAGAAATCCCTCAGCAATTATGCTTACAATATATAGGGAGTATCCTCAGATGCAATTAGATTCTCCTGTAGATCTGAAAGATATGGATAGCTATCTTAAATTAGACCTTTTGGAGGTAGCCTTTACAAGGTTAGCACAAAACAATGGTTTACTTGTTTTTAAAAATCCTTTGATAGAAGAGATAGAGTATATTCCTAATTTTTTTGTATATGACCCTACTATAGATAAAGGAAAGATAGTAGATTTAAATATAAGTAGAATTAAGGCTAATGAGAAGAGATATTCAAAGAGATTTATTAATAGAGAGTTAGGGCAGATTAAAAAGATAGAGGGGATGGGAATACCTACTCTACTTATTAATAGGGATATGATATTAGAGATGCTTGTTAATGAGAAGGTAGATATCTTTTAATTATTTGAGAGGCTCTACAAATTCTCTTAGATTAATTTTTTTATAATTATTTCCTACCCTTCTTGCAAGATAGAATATTTTCTTTGAGAAGACTCTTCTTACTTCTGCTATACTAAGATTTAATAACTCTGCTATTTCTTTACTTGATAGAGGTGTATTTCCATCTAGTCCACATTTTTTAATTACTATGGTTGATTCTTTCTCAGTCATTTTTTCTAATTCATTCCATAGGATTTTTGAATTTCCTTCCTCCTCTACTCTCTCAAGTATTTCATTTTCAAATTCCCTATCTTCTGTTTTAAATAGTTCTTTATTTTCTACAGGTATTTTTTTAGAAGAAAGTTCAAATGCCTCGATTTCACGAAACATATACCATAATGCGTACTGAGATAATCTACCTTTTGTATAGTCATATTTTTTAAGAGCTTTTAACAGTCCGATATTCGCTTGTTGTATAGCATCTTCCTGTGGTATTGAATTGAATCTTTTTGCTACTACGGTAACAAACCATTGATGTCTATCTATTAATATTTCTTCTGCCTTTTTTCCATTTCTTGCTATAACCTGAAGTTGCTCTTTTTCTACCTCTGTTATATTCTCATTACATTTCTCGAGCAATGTCTGTGCATCTAGGCCACATTCTCTTGTACTTGCAAGTACAATCTCTTCATCCTTGTCTAATACTTCTTTGTTTATCTCTGAGAGATATATTTCTAGTGCATATGATTTCTCTTCTTCGATATGTTCTTCTTGTTGTCTGTATGGATCTTCTGTCATAAATATTGGTGTTGAAATAAGTCCTATAGTATACCATTTTTGACTGCTACTTGTGAATATATTAACATTAGGTAAGTTATCTAAATTGTAAGGGGATAGATATATGGGATATATAGATAATATTGAGGATAGGACTAAGGAGAATAGTAATTTCAGAAAAGTCCTTTATACAGGCACACATATGCAGTTAGTAGTTATGTCTCTTAAACCAGGTGAAGATATTGGTTTAGAAGTACATGATAGTGTAGATCAATTCTTTAGAGTTGAAGAGGGAGAGGGTAAGGTAACTATGAATGGAGAAGAGAGTACAGTAAGTGATGATATGGTATTCATAGTACCAGCAGGTGTAGAACATAATGTAATTAATACTTCTGATTCTAAAGATTTAAAGATATACACTATTTATGCACCACCTAACCATCCAGCAGAAACAGTACATGTAACAAAACAGGATGCTATGTTAGCAGAGGAAGAGCATCATCATTAATTTCGGTTTGTGGCACAAAAGGGAGTAGGAATACTCCCTTTTTTGTTTATACGAATTTAGGGGGTGTTACACCATTCTGGTCCTTATACAAACTGTTCTTCTCTCCCTCTATTGGTGTAGAAAGCATTGAGAAAAGGTATGTACCTAATTTCTCTCCAGGGTGAAGTAGTATGTTAAAGAAACCGTAGTTCTTAATCTCAAGTACAGAGCTCTCTTCACTAAAAGGTAGCCCATCTAAAAACATAGCACTAAGATGTATACTCATACCAATTCTAGCGTATGTACTTCTCCCATCTATCATTGTTAATATATCCCTATCCGTTTTAACTATCTCTTTACTACTACCCAGTACAAAGTCATTAGGCTTAAGTACATATGGTGCTTGATTAAGATTGTATTTAACATATTCAATATCTTTGGGATTTTTACTATCTACTACCTGATATGGCCTAGGGATTAGTAATTCATTACCTAAGTGTAAACTAATACCTGTACTCTCTATATCTACCTCCCCTATTACCTTTATCTTTCCACTTTGTATATATTCTTTTATAGTTTTATCTGAAAGGAACACTTCTTAGGCAGTTATATTTAATTCTATATTAATATATTACATTATTTTCATTACTTGAAAAGGGGTGATAGTAATAGTAAGGTATATATATTAAGTTGGAAAAGAGTATAAATGGAAAATATATCAAGCACTTCTACTGTTGAAAAAGACAAGATTGATAGAGTAAGGGTTAGTAATATCGTTTATAGATCTATTATTGTATTCCTACTATTTGTAATAGTAGTGGCTACATTCTTTATCATAGGGGTTGTTAAAAAACTCTCATATATACCAGAAGATGTATCTTCAGTACTGTTAGAGACATTAGTATGTACTAATTGTGAGAAAGAAGAGGAAGAGATTATAAAAGAGGAGATTGTTTTAGAAAATGAGGGGTGGTCCTTTTATCAGAATCCTGAATTAGGCCTAACTGCAGAGATACCTTCTAATAGTTTTTTCAATCCAAATTTTTCTCAAAATCCAACAAATAGGTTAGTGTGGAGCATATATTCATATGATTCGGATGATACTCCATTTGAACCAGACATTTTTAATAACTTTAGTAAAAGGATAAGGATTTCTTTTTTTCCTATAGAAATTCCTGCTGATGCAGGCTGTGGTGGAGGATGTTTAGGTGAGTCAATGATTACACTAGATTATTATGAAAATAGTGAGAATTTTACTTATAAAGAAATAGAAACAGAGTTTGTGAAATATATCACTGAATCTCAAAAAGAAATTGGAGATCCAGAGGGATACACTTTAGAGAATGCGATTGCTTTTGATAAGGAGGTAATAAAGTATGAATATAGTGCTGGTATGGGAGAGTATAAGGGATATCTTGCCTTATCTAAAGATAAAATCATTGTAATTAGTGAATATATTTATTCTACAGGGGATAATTTAGAAATGGTAAATAAAGTAATCAATAGTATTCATTTTGAATAAGAGATACAGATTTCAGTAGCATTTTGATATACTTACTATCTCTATTTTATCCTTATAAAAAGGAATGAAAAGTCTTAAAAAATATATATCCCCTATTCTAACAATATTCGTTCTTATTCTATTTGCCACATATCTTTTTAAAAATCCAGAAATTATAGATAGGTTGGTAGATACTAATCCCATATATATACTCCTTATTATGCTTCTATATATCTTTATATTCTTTTTAGAGGGTCTTTTTATTATTGTTACCTTAAAAATCTTTTCTAAAGATATGAATAAATCAGAAGGAATGTATGTAGCTACACTCTCTAGAATAGGGAATTATCTTTTACCAATGAGAGCAGGTGCTGTATTTAGAGCAACATATTTAAAAAAGAAATTTAATTTTGATTACTCTAACTTCTTAGCTACATTGTATGGATATTACATTGTATTCTTTCTTACAAATGCAATACTCGCATTTATTGTACTCATATTTAAATCTTTGATATTTGATCAAACATATATATCCCTAATAATGTTTTTTGGAGCAGTAATAGTGGGAATGGTAGTACTAATATTTTTAAGATTTCCATTTAAGAAGATATTTAAACAGAGGAATGGGGTTATTTTTAAGGTAATATCCTTTTTAGATAAGTTTTTAGGTGGATGGGATTTAATAGTAAAAAACAGGAAACTATTTATACAGTTAATGTTACTAGCTTTTGCTAATGTATTTGTAAATATATTAGTAATATATATGGAGTTCTTATCTATAGAAAAGATAGGTAATATCTTAGATATTATTTTATATACATGTATATCTGGAGTATCACTACTTATTAGTATTACACCAGGGTCACTAGGCTTAAGAGAAGCAGTTCTTTTAGTAACATCTAAATCATTAGGTTTATCAGAAATAGAGGTTATGCAATTAGCATTTTTAGATAGGGGTATTATGTTTGTACTTCTCCTTATCTGCTTAATATTGATATCAGTATTTTTAAAAAGATTTAATTTAAAAAAGGTATTCTTTGGAAAAAGAGAGAGTTTATAAAGTAGTTAAATACACACTATTTATTATATTTGGTATTACTATCCTTTTCTTTGCATTTAGATTAAGAATGGGTCTGTCACCTGACTCCTCATATCATATGGAGGTATCTAGAGCATACTCAACTACTTTGGGTATACCAGAAAACACTCCAGATACATATCAATGGAGAGATATCACACGAATACCGTATCTTTACTTTTGGATTAATGCAAGAGTATTAAATCTGAACGATGGTTTTATCAATGAAGTAATACTGTTGAGAGTAATCAACGTTATATATTCCTTAGGTACGGTATTTATTACATACTTAATATCTAAAGAAATATTAAAGGGTAAGTGGGCTGGATTAATGCCTATATTTTTACTAACGAATACTTTAATGTTTGTATTTCTTTCTTCTTCAATTAATTATGACAATTTAGCGAATCTCTTTTCAGTATTAGGAATATTCTTCTTTATTAAATTTGTTAAGAGTAAATTAAGTATTAAATCCTTACTCTTAATGTTAATTGCTCTTTGCTTAGGATCATTTACTAAATATACTGTACTCCCCCTATCCTTTATATTAGTACTACTTACATTTGTACATATCTTTTTAGAAAGGAAAAGAATTAGAGATGTTAAATTTGGGAAAGAGCTATTACTTCTCCTACCACTTTCAGTATTACTTTTCTTTAATGTACAGATATATGGTGTAAATCTAATTAGATATGGAGGATTAGAACCTAATTGTGAGCAAATACTTACACATGAGCAGTGTTTAAGTAATGGGGTATATTACAGGGATATGGTGACTATGCCTGCTATAGAGGTTAATGGGATATCACCTATTATCCAGATGATTATAGATGGAGAGAGAGAAAATCCCATCGTTTATTTTAGGTATTGGATATGGAATATTGTAGGTAAGGTATATGGTATTATGGGTGATAACAGTTTACAAACCACTGATACATTAAAAGCAATATATCTTCTTTTCTTAGCTATTGGAGTAGTACTTTCTGTAATATATAGGAAGAGATTTAATAGGTTAGATTACTATTTAATTCTTACTTTCTTTTTCTATGTCTTAGTTCTTTTCTTTGCTCAAAATTACAAAATGTATTTAAAACATAATCATATGTATTTAGCTTTACAGGGTAGGTATCTTTTCCCAGTAATTTCTATTGGTTATGTAATGTATAGTAAGGTGTTATTCTCTATCAAAAAGAAATGGTTACTCTACTCTATACTAATTCCCTTAATTCTACTTTTTATCTACGGTTGTTTACCTTACTTTTTCTTAAATGTAGAAAGTCACTGGTTTGAGTTGAATTTTTAAATACTAGTAGAAGTAATTTGTATGTTGTAAGATGTTAATATGAAAAAATACAAAATATTAATCATTGGTATCATTGTACTTCTCATTTCTCTTTTACTTCTAGTTATTGTTTTCAAAGATAGATTACCTTTTAAAGAGAGTTTACCTAAAAATACGGATGAAGTAGAGAGTATGGTAAATATTTCTCAATCAGAGATGTCTGCATTTGTATTTGCTACACAAGAATCTTCACAAGATCATAGGTTACATATTAATTTTACTCCTTTTTTAATGATTGATATTGGAGAAAACATTATCTCAGATCTATATATTGAGAATTTTAAAGGAGAGAGTGATGCTGGAGATATATTACTAATTCACCCTACTTCACTTAGTACAGATACAGTAGGTAGAACATTCCTTTTTACAGAGACTACAGACCTTATGAAGAGTGATACAATTGCATCTAAAGGGGATAGTATTGAGTATGAAGTTGTATCTGAGGTTACTAAATACAATCAGGTATTAAACACTGGTAGTATTACTCCATATTTCGGAGTTATAATTAAAGATATTGGTACTGTAAACTATGAAGAAGTACTGAAAAGAGATAATGTGTTTGAGGGTTCTAAATATTTGGAATATTCGGGGGTAGATATTGAGAAATTGAATAGTACAATTCAGTTTGATATTAGGATTGTATTTGAGGATGGTAAGATATATAGGAAGAGATTATGGGGTACATTAGAGGGGGAGAAATTAAAAACAGAAATATCACCATTAATTACTCTAGAGAGAGTTGAAGAGTTATAGATTGAAGCATACCATATTTAGATTTCAATTCTAGAATTCTTAATACTTTTTCATCTAGTATTTGTATATCTATGTCCCCTTTTTGGAAAGATTGTAATATATATTCATATACTTGATCTTGTTCTACTGTTTCTTTACTGTAAATCAATATATCTATTCCTGCTAGAAGGGATTGTTTAGCAATTCCCCTTATCTTTCCACTATCTTTGATAGCATCCATTTCCATATCATCGGAGAGTATTACTCCATTAAAGGATAAATCATTTCTTAATCTCTCTGTTAATATCTCTTTTGATACAGTAGATATCTTACTATCTATTTTAGGGTATAGGACATGTGCTGCCATAATAATATCTACACAATCTCTCTCAATTAAATATTTAAAGGGATATATATAGGAATTCCATTGACTAGGGGTAATATTAACTATTGGGAGGTAGTAGTGTGAGTCTGGTGAGCTATTACTGTGTCCTGGGTAATGTTTGGGAACAGATAATATGTTTACTGAATGGTATCCATTAATAGCACTCTCTCCCTTTTTAGCGACTTGTAATTGAGTACCTCTAAATACCCTCTTATACATAAAGGAGCTACTGTCTGTAATATACTCTACAACAGGTGCAAGGTTCATATTAATACCTAATTCCTTTAATATGTTTCCTCTTGCTACAGCTATATCATAGGACTCTTGTGGTGTATCCATACTCCATTGTGGGGTAGTTAATATGGTATTCCACGGTAATCTAGAAACTATTCCTCCCTCCTGATCAATTGATATGAAAAGAGGAATATTCGCATTTGATTGAATACTTCCAGTTAAGTTCTTTATCTGTTTTTCACTTTGTATATTTCTATTTAGAAGTAATACTCCACCAATATGTTTGTTTTTAATCCAATCAGAAGTTTTTTTACTAAGAGAAGTACCATTAAAACCAAGCATGAAGAGTTGTCCAACTTTCTCCTCCAATGTCATATTCTCTAATATTAATTGTTCAACAGAGATTGGATCTTTAAAAAATGATGGTACATACTCTATTTGGTGTGGCATTGAAAGATTGGGTATAAGAATCCAAACTATACAAAGTAGAATTTTAAGAAGATTTCTTTTGAGTTTCCTCATTAATACATATTATCACTTCTTCTTACTCTTTAGATATATATAGCTAAGGAATACAAATGGTATCATACTTAAAAATATTTTAATGATGGTTAGTAATATTGTATCTCCATTTTCAATTATTAGAGTTACAATTATAGCCCATGGTATCATACTTACTATTGTAGATATGTAATACCTTTTAAAAGAAATTTTAGTTAACCCAAATGCATATGAAGTAAAATCATTAATGTAAAATGTAGAGAGTCTTAATACGAAGAATGTCCTGTTATCTATTCTTTCTGCTATTCTCTCTATTCTTTCTACTCCCTGTTCTCCTATGAATCTTCTTAATACTCTTTTACCATATCTTCTAGCTAAGTAGAAGTTTGTGACAGAGGATATTAACCAAGTTATAACTGCATACAGTACTGCTACTTTTCCAAACATAATAAAGCCGGCAATAAAGAGTGAAGAAGTACTTAATGGAGCAAATATTTGTCCAGCTATTTGTATTAAAATATATATTACAGGGGCGAGTATGCCTACTTTACTTATTATCTCTGAAATATCCTCAGAGGAGTATTTTGTAGAGATATAAATGACTATTAGAATCAATAAAAGAGAAAGTAGTGTGTATACAACTCTTTTAAATGTGATTCTCATATATCAATCATTATATAGGAAAAGTATAGGCAAAAAAAAAGGAAGGAGTTCCAATAAACAACCTTCCAAACACCAGGAATATATGTCTTACAACATATACGGTTTGGCCTACACAACCGATGACTAGAAATAAATCTACATCAAGCTGTAAGGTGTCAATGTTCGAATCATTAACATATCCTTTAAATCCGCAGAGACAACTAATACAAAGAAATTGGCTTCGTAATAGAGTCCGGTACCAACCTGTTAGGATTTAAAAGTCCTAGTGTCTCTATCTTAGTAATGAGTGTTAATGATGTCAATATCTCAAGTTAAGAATATCTTTATAGGACTAGAAAAGACTTGAGATAAGTGCTTAGTTTTGTTGTAAGTAAAACGTTGCGTTTATTTGCGGAAAATTACTATAATACTTGATTTTCCGTTGCTTTACACAGTACAGGTTTATGATAAAGTAAAAGCAGTAATATTGTCAAGTTAAAGATATGGAAAAGGTAGATATAAATGAATTTGAAAAAGAGATTAACATTATCCATAATGTAGATTTAGTAATGCATGATATGAAAACTGTTAATCAGCTATGTACTCAGCAGTACTATAAACATAAAAAGGGTTGTCCAAATTTTAATAAAAAGGATGGGTGTCCTCCTAAGATTTCTCATATATCACAAGAGTATGATATTTCCTCTATTCATCTTTTGTATGTTAAGTTTCCTTTTTTAGACTATGTATCAGCAAGAGGTGAAATACACACTGATTGGAATTTAAGACAGTTAGCTAATCAAAGGCATTGGCAGAATCATCTTAGAAGTACTCTAGATATGTACTGGGGTAGTATTAGAGAAGAGTATCCATATTACAAGAAAATACAAAATCCTGAAGGACAGGGAGTTAATGTAGAGGAGACCTTAAAGCAGTATGATATATACTTAGATTGGTGTAAAAAGGATGAAGAGGAGAACTTCATTGAAGTACCAAGGTATATGCACTATATATATTTAATTGGAAAAAGTAATTATGAACATGGAGTACCAGACCAAGGAGGTCTTGACAGGTCCAATACCCAATTGGATAGAGAAAGATGAAAATTTTATGGAGTTCTTCTATGAAAGAGCATATAGAATAGA
>CAYSEU010000023.1:0-11116 GCA_964430365.1 uncultured Candidatus Saccharibacteria bacterium | reverse complement strand
ACAGAAGTAACTTAAGTTGTGCATTCATATACATATGATATTAAAAAATCAAACTATTAACAATATATTTATGAATATATAGACAGTACAAAATATATAATGTAAAATGCCCATGCCATAAATTTGCATTCCAAATATATGCAAACATTTGAAAAAGAGTTAAATCCTGTATATACAAGGCTAGATGAGATAAAGGATTTTACAGATGTAATACCCCAAACCAATACAGAGAAAGAGGAATATCCCCATTTAGAAAAAGTAACAGATATTAATGTCTTTGTTGCTAAAAAGATGATTAAAAAACTTCATGATCTAGAGATAGAGTTAGAAGACCAAGCTAAAATCATCCAAATGGAAACTGATATAGATGCAAAAAAGGATGCCGTAGGAATATATAACAAAATATTACAAAGCATTAGAGATTGTATAGAGAGAATTAATAGAGAACTAATTAAAGTAGATACTCCTTACTTTGGTAAGATACTTTTTAGTACTCATGTAAGTGGAATTGAACGTCTCTTACCAATATATATTGGTAAATTCGCATTAATGGATCCTAAAACATTTCAACCATTAATTAGTGACTGGAGGGCTCCAATAGCTAATATTTACTACGAAAATAGTGGACCTACTAAAAATCTTGCCTATGAATCACCAGCAGGAATAAGAGAGGGAGATTTAATACAGAAGAGACAATTCAATATCTCAGAGGCAAGATTTAAGCACATATATGATGCTAAAAGTGGTAATATGGCTGCGGATGAATTCCTACTTGCTCAACTTACAGAAAGGATTGGACAAAAACTTAAAGATATTGTAGCTACAATACAAGAACAACAGAATAAAATCATTAGAGAAGAGATAAATAAACCAGTAGTAATACAAGGAGTGGCAGGTAGTGGTAAAACTACAATATTACTTCATAGATTAGCTTACCTCTTCTACGCTTACAAAGATAAGATAGAGCCTCAAAAAACATTAATAATTGCCCCTAACAAAGTATTTCTAGATTACATCTCTGATGTATTACCAAGCTTAGGTATAGAGCATGTAGAGGGTAATACATATATGTTCTGGGCTAAAAATATCTTAAACTGGGATAACACATATATCCTTCATCCTGGAGAAGAAGATTTAGAAATTAAGGAGTATAAAGGTTCTAAACAGTTCATAGATATATTAGATTCATACTTTGAAGAATTCGAATCAGAACTCTTAGAAAATATCCCCTACTCTAGAAATGATGTAATTAGAAGAAGGTACTATGAACTTAAAGACACATACCCATACATTACAATGGATGAGAGATTAACTCTTTCATTAGAATATACATTTGCTCAAAAACAGTTTAAGGAAAAAAGGACAGGATATCTACAACAACAGTTAGATTCTGATATAGAGAAAAAGAAAGAGATATTGAGATATTTTAGTAAAAAAACTCTCTCCATAGATATCTATAGAAATATGTTTAAGAAGGGGTATGTTAAGAAAAACATAGCGGAATATACACTAGAAGGAGTAGTTAAAAAAGGTAAGGTAAAAATATACAGAATGGAAGATCTAGCTCCGATACTCTACCTTCATTTAAAAATACATGGTCATACACAGTATCAAAAGGAGTATGTAATGGTAGATGAAGCACAAGATTTAAGTCTAGTACAAATACTTACGCTTTTACAAATAGCTAAGAATCAAAATATTACAATAGCAGGTGACTTAGCTCAATCAATAATACCTCCCTTTTACATTAAAGATTGGGAGAGTGTAATAGATCTTTTTAAAAATGTAGGGGCTACTAAACACTCATATCATCAATTAAATAGATGTTACAGAACTACATTAGAAATAATTGAATACGCAAATAAGATATTTAGGGATAGATTTCCTAAAGAGTATAAACTACCAGAAGCAGTATTAAGACATGGAGATAAGATAGATACATTAATGTTTGATAAAGACATTGGTCATACAGATGAAAAGAATGTTAAATCATTGGTAGAGACAATCAAAAAAGAGTTTGATAACGGCAAGGTAACATGTGCATTAGTATGTAGAGATAGAAATTATGCTCAACAAGCATATGAAAGACTTGTTAAATATGAAAGATATTTAGAAAAAGATGTAGTAGCTTTCTCTGAAGAAGATTACAAAACAGGATTACTCATACTACCCGTAGAAAGCGCTAAAGGTTTAGAATTTGATACCGTGATACTACTAGATATAAATGATAAGACATATCCTGATACAGAGCTTTCTACAAGACTTTTGTATGTAGGTATTACAAGAGCATTACACAAATTAATAGTAATAGAGAATAGTAATAGGTCCCCATTACTAATATAATTAGGTATGAATATATATGGGATATTAATAGGAATAGGGGTTGTACTTGGTATAGAGTTAATAAAAAAAAATAGTAATATATTTACATATAGAGATATAACTCTAATCTTGATATCTTCTTTACTGGGGGCTAGGATACTCTTCTTACTTCATAATATTCCTGAAATTCAACAAAATACTGTAATCCCCTACGCAATATGGGACGGAGGGTTGGCATTCTTTGGGGCATTAATAGGATTACTCATAACTACATATTTAATATCTAAGAAAAGATATCTTAAATATTTTAAACTAACAGATTCCATACTACTCTTCTTACCATTAATACACTCTATAGGTAGATTAGGGAATTTTTTTAACTATGAACTGTATGGAAAGCCCACCTCAAAATATTTGGGAATATATATACCACAAGAATATAGAGTATCACCTTACCTAAACTATACCCATTTTCATCCTGTATTTCTGTATGAATCAGTATTAAACCTCCTTACCTTTGCAATATTAACAATCATTAAAAAGAAATATGAAACGGATGGATTAATAACCGGTATATACCTGATCTCATACTCCTTAATTAGATTACTAATGAATACATTAAGAATAGATAAGGAGTATTTTTTAATATTTGAAACCTCTGATTTACTTTCTGCTCTCTTTCTAATATCTGGTATACTCATAGTACTAAATAGTATGAAAAAAGAAGAGATAAAAAATATATTAGCAAAGATATTTTCAAGAGTAGTCACACTCTCTTTGGTTCTTTTTGCAATCATATCTATTACTCTCCATATTAAGCTCTCACTTGGATATGAATTACTCTTTGTACTTCTTACAGTGGTAATACCTTTCTGCACAATAATCCTTTTTAAAGTACTTGGTATTACATCAGATTTTAATGTCACTAAAAGAGAAGAAAGACCTAAGCTTTTTGTAGTAATGGCAATATCTTTTCTACTTGCATTACTACTCTCCTTCAAAACAGGTGATATTAGATTAATAACCATATACACAACTCTTAATATAACCTTTGTATTAGGTTTTTTAATTACTCTTTCCTCTAAGATTAGTTTCCATATGATATGGAGTATACTCTCTCTCTTTTTCATTCTTTACCTTTGGCAGATACCCTCTCTTTACCTACTTACATTGTTAATACCAGCAATAGGGTGGTCTAGATTACAATTAAAAAGACATACTCTTAAACAGGTAGTTGCTGGAACATTACTCACACTCCTTTGTATCTTCTTAGTTTTAACATTTCTTAAATTCTGATAGAATTGCGTTAGCATATGTTAAACAACCTTTCCATTATACAACTTAGGGAGAAGCTTCTTAAAAAGGAAATATCTTCTTTAGAAATAGTTGGGTACTACTTAAAACAGATAGAGGAGAAAGATAAGGAGTTGAATTCATATATTACTGTAAATGGAGAGAAAGCATTAAAACAGGCCAAGGAGTTTGATAATGATTTTAATAATCAGAGAGATAAAAGATTAGGGGGTATTCCTTTAGGTATTAAAGATGTATTCTCTACAAAAGATATACTAACTACATGTGCATCACATATATTAGATGGATATACACCTGTATATGAATCAACTGTAACCCAGAGGTTACTAAATGAGGGTGCAATATTTTTAGGTAAAACAAATTTAGATCAGTTTTGTCATGGTTCCTCTACTGTAACGTCATATTACGGAACTACTAGAAATCCACATAACATAGAGAGATTACCTGGTGGTTCTTCAGGTGGCTCTGCAGCAGCAACAGCAGCAGATTTATGTGCTGGTTCATTAGGTACTGAAACAGCAGGTTCAATTCGCTTACCAGCAAGCTGGTGTGGTGTAGTAGGTTTGAAACCTTCATATGGTAGAGTCCCAAGATATGGAGTATTAGCAATGGGATCTTCTTTAGATAGTCCAGGACCAATTACTAAGAATGTAGAAGATAGTGCATTAATACTCTCTGTAATAGCTGGATATGATTCTAAGGACTTCTCTTCTTACAATACCCCGATAAATGATTACCTAGGAGATATTGATATAACTAAAGTTAAAGGTATGAAGGTTGGTATACCTAAAGAATATTTAGAATTAGATATTGAAAAAGGTGTATTAGAGAATTTTAATAGAAGTGTAGATATATTAAAAAAGTTAGGAGCCAATATCGAATATATAAATATATTAGATCCTAATTACGGAATGTCTGTATATACAATTACATGTAGAAGTGAGGTATCTTCTAATTTAGCTAGATATGATGGTACTAGATATGGATTAGAGGGAAACGATAAAACGAGTGTAAAAGCATATTATGAATCAACAAGAGGCCAAGGATTAGGCCAAGAGCCAAAAAGAAGAGTAATGACAGGTACGTACTCTCTCTCTGCTGGATATGCAGATGAGTATTTTAAAAAGTCAGAACAGGTTAGACAGTTAATTAAACAAGATTTTGAGAAGATATTAAAAGGATATGACTGTTTAATATCCCCTACTACTCCAACAGTAGCTCTAAAAGATGAAGATGCAGATAACCCACTATTTGGAGAAATGGCAGATATCCTTGCAGAAGGAAGCTCTGAAGCAGGATTACCTGCAATATCAATACCAAATGGTATATCCCAAGGTTTACCTACAGGAATACAATTTATAGGTAACACACTACAAGAACAAACTGTAATTAATGCTGCTAAAGCCCTAGAAGAGAATAGTTAAGGTTGTAAAATATCCTCTGTCCGACCATCTATCGATATTATTACTGAATCTACAGTAGGAAACTGTTTTAAAGTTTCAGTTATCTGTGCCGTAATACTAGCAACCATACAACTACCTCCAACTCCCTCTTCTAACTCTTTACTTAAATCTACTCTAGCAATACCACCCTCTATACTTAAACTCTGTACCTTAACACCATTAGGAATATTAGTAAAATATCCATCATCAGGCTCAGTTCCAGCTAATCCTTTAAACAACTCTTCTAGTGCAGCTCTTCCTACAGCCACTGTATATGGTACCTCTCTTAAAATTGGGTAAACTAATGTACAATCCTCCATATCACTCATCTCATCATTAGGAAAGAATACCTTGAATGTAATAGTTTTCTCCTGTTCAACCGGCTTTAAGGTAACAGTAATCTTTAAATAGTCAGCATTCTCTTCTAACCCAGACGGATTATCTTTCTCAAACTGTATTACCACTACACTCTCTTCCTTTAAGTCAATTAGATTAGAGTGCAACTCTAATGAAAATGGAACATACCCCTCCTGTGTCCACTCCTGGGTCGCTACTGCAAACAAAACAGCAATCTCTTCACCTTGTTGATTAAATATTCTTACTGGAAATGTACCCTCAAAATACCAATTACTAGGAGCCCTACCCAATATCTCATCTTCTACAGAAAGAACATCACCACTCTTAACTTCCTCTAAATATATAGTATCTCCTTTCTCTGATTCCTCTTCCGGTTCTTTCTCTTCTTCAACACAAATAGTGGTTAACTGTTTACACAGTTCATACTTACAACAGATATCTTTGTTCTTGAAAATATATGCTAAACCAACTAAAAATATTGAGAGAATTAATATACTAAATATTAAAACAATATTTTTTACCATGGTATACCTACATTAAAGTAATATACACTAATAGTATACCCCTTCCATTAGAAATTTCAATATCTTAAATATTTAGATATAATTGGTAATGAAATATACATTAAAGATATTAAAAGGGACTAAAGAATTTGTATTAAAGGAACTACTTTCTAAATATCCTAATACAGAAATATTAGATCAAACAGAAGAAGATATTTCTTTTAAAAGCCATATCAATTTAGAAGAGTATAGGAATCTTTACTCTCCTACTCATATTTTAAATGAGAAAGGTAACATATTAAATCTTTCTAAAAGAGATTGGAGGAAAGAGTATGTGCCCGCAGGTATTAATCCTTCATTGGCATATATAATGTGTATGATTGCAGATTTAAGGCAAGAGGATATATTACTAGATCCATTTTGTGGAGCATCTACCATCCCTATCACAGCTATTAAATATTTCTATATTAAGAGGTGTATATGTGTAGATAAGAGTGATTCGGCAATTGTGAAAAGTAAACAGAATTTCTTAAATGCAAATATTGAACAGGAAAGGTATAAACTGTTTAGAAAAGATATACAGGATATTAAATTGAACAAAAGGAATATTGACGTAATAATATCTAATCTACCATTTGGTATTAGAGTTGGTACTCATGATGAAAATATAAAGGTATATATTAAGTTAGAAGATATAGCTAACAGATTACTAAGAACAAAGGGTAAGATAGTATTACTTACTCAAGAGAAGAAATTAGTAAGAGAGGTATTTAAGAATTGGAATATAAAGAGTATTACACAAGTAGATGAGGGAGGATTACTACCAGAGATATTTTTAATAAAAAGAAAGTATAACTAGTTCTACTCTTGATTAAAATAAATTATACTTCTATCAATCTTATTTTATGAAGAATCCTATGAAAGAAAATTACGAACCAACTGAAATAGCAGAAATACGTTCAGGGAATTTTGCTAAAGTTCGAATGCTCCCAACAGAGGTAATTATAGAACCAAAAACCGTACTTCCAACAGCAATAGCTGATATAAACCAAAAAATGGAGAACCAGCAAATATTCAATGAAATGTTCTCAAACTCTGAGGGTATCAATATATGCCCTATTAAAGAAAAAGACAGCACAAAAGGAAGATATGTTGTTGAAAGAGCCCAAGGAATAACCCTCTCAAACATCGACGAGGAGAGAGAAGGGAATATTGAAGATTTCCTATCACTCTCTATCGATGCTAAAACAAAGGGAATATTGATTTACCTTAGAATGATTAAAGAACTTAACAGTAATGGGTATTCTTTCCAAGATCATAAAGGGGATAGTATCTTTATTCAAAAAGTACCTGAGAATAGATCCTCATGTACACTCTCTATAATTGATGCTGGCTCTATTACAAAAAATGACACACAAGAAGAAAGCTGGGAATCTGAACTTAGGGGAGGACTAAAAGATACTTTAAAATCTTTTTTTACAAGAGGAAACAATATGGCAGACATGGTGTCTTTAATTCCTACTGGACTAAAAACAATTCTCGATAGGATAGATACCTATCCTAATGCAGATTCACTATTATCAGAGGTACGAGCATATGTCAGAGGAGGAAAGATGATAAATAGTTTTGATTTTAATGAAAAGAAATCCCAAATACTAACAGAATTTAACCATCTAAAGGATACCTCTCTTAAGAATGCTTTAGAAAACAGAGACTTTAGTCAATTATCACAATATGAAATTGAGAGATTTGAAAGCTTATTAAAAACTCTAGTGATATTAGAAAATATTCCCCTAATGAATGTACTAAAAAAGAAGGGTCTATAAGTGATAGAAATAGGGATGATAAATTACCTTTTCTATCAATACATGAGGGGAAAAACCGTATTATCTAGACCTTTTATAATAGATGATACCTACAGTTGATAAGGTAGTTAATACACCTAAATATATGAATATTTTATTGTCTATTTCTCTCTCCATTTGCACATTTATATCAATAGCCCCGTTCTCTACTTCAAAAACCTCACTCTCATATGTTCTATAACCCTTTAATTCAGCTCTTAATTGATATTTACCTGTAGGAACAAAGAATACATATTCCCCATCCTTGTTAGTTAATACTGGGTTCTCATATCCATTACCATTGTAATATAGCTTCTTATTATCTCCATCAATACTATAAAGTGATACTTTCGCACCCTCTAAGAATGTTTGCTCCCCCTTTATAACAGAATATACATAACCTGTAGGTTCAATCAATATAGATAAACCTTTAACTCTTCTCTCTCCATCATCGTACTCAATGATTAAAGTCGCCTTCTCCTCATGACTCTTCTTCATATCCTTTGGAATTTCTATCTTTAATGTGTAAATATTAGAAGTCTCATCAAATATAAAGGGAATTTCTTCTCCAAATATCTCTATGAATACTTCTGAAATGTTGTTTGACTCTTCTGTAATATCAGCTTTGTTAAACCAAATAGTAATATAGTCTCCACCCTTTACTGCAATTTTCTCCTTTGAAAAAACAGACTTATCACTTCCTCTACTAATAGATACAAAAGATTTAGAAAAAGTTTTTAATATCTTCTCCATAATAGTTTCTTCTTCAATATCATCAGTAGAAAAAATATCTTCAAAGATATTTTTGTAATAAGTCTGCTCTACAGGTGTAATAACAGGTTCACTTACTGGGAGAGTTGGGGAGGAGACCTCTCTAATATTCATCTTCCATAATTCACTTCCTGTTCTAGGAGTATCAGCTACAAAATACAAAACTCCATCATTATATATGAAATTATTAGGTGCAGAAGCTTCATACCCTGGGAATAGGTCCTTTACCATGTATGTTCCTACTTCTGTACCATCAGATACCCAAACTTCTCCACCAAATTCTTCATTGCCTCCACTAAAGAATAGATATTGATCTGCTACATATAATTCTGTAATTTCTTGAAATCCATCCTTAATCACTTTTGTACCTTCATTACTCCCATCAGAAATCCATAATTGAGTATCATTGTAATCATCTCCAGAAATTGTTAAATCGAAAAACATACTGCTTCCGAATTGAGTTAAAGAAGATAACGAGGTATATGTATTTTCATCAATATAGAAATCTCTTACTAATATCGTTCCCTCCTCGGTACCATCTGTTTTCCATAAGTTATTCCTAGCTCCATCTGCATTTCTTCCGAGAAAATAAAGATATTCTCCAGAAATAGTTAAATCATAGGGATCTGAAGGTGAAATCCCTTCTATGATATCTTTAACCAAAGATGTGCCTTCTTCTGTCCCATCAGAACTCCAAAGTTCATATCCTGTATCAGCAGAATAGGCTCCAAAAAACAGTTTGTCTTTAAGCTTAACAATAGGGTAGTTCATCCAGTTATTGTAAGAAGATGTATTTATATCCTTGAGAAGAACTGTACCAACCTCTGTCCCATCTGTTTTCCATATCTCATATCCGTATGTTTCATCATATGCCCAAAAATAAAGATTCCCATTATATTCAGTAAAGTAATCGGATGAAAATGGTGGATAAAACTCTATACTTTTAATAAAAACTGTACCCTCTTCAGTTCCATCCGTCTTCCATAGTCCCAAACCACTCTCACCAGTTTCGGCAGCAAAAAAGATTAAATTATTAAACTCATAGAAAGATATTGGACTAGAAGACTCTTCTCCCAAGTTTATGTCTTTAAGTAAACTTGTGCCCTCTTCACTTCCATCCGTCTCCCATAATTCATCCCCATGAATTCCATCATCTACAACAAAAAGTACTTTATTGTTAAAAGGTATAAAATTGTCTGGAAAAGAGGAATCTCTACCTACTCTAATATCCTTTATCATCATTGTTCCCAACTCGGTACCATCAGTTGACCATAGTTCATATCCATTCGAAGGATCATATGCTGAAAGATATATCTTTTCATTGAAATATGCAAAGTCTAAAAAAGATGAATTATCGGTACCATATGAGGTATCTTTTACTAACACAGTACCATTTCCTGTTCCATCTGTTTTCCATAATTGAGTGTTATGTTCTAGATCCATAGCAGAAAAATACAAGACACTATTTACAACTGTAAGATAGTTGGGCGAGGAGTTCCCTTCCTCAATAAATATATTCTTTAACATATATGTACCCTCAGTAGTTCCATCACTCTTCCAAATTTCCTTCCCATTAATCCCATCATTTGCAGAAAAAAACATATATCCATTAGAAACTGTTAATAATGTCGGAGTTGATGATATGGCACCTGCATACATATCCTTTACTAAGACTGTGCCTTCATCTGTACCATTCGATTTCCACAACTCTATTCCATTTGTTCCGTTATTAGCAAAGAAATATAGCTCATCATTGTAAATAGTCAGGTTAGTAGGACTTGAGGATGAAATACCTGAATATATATCTTTGACCATAACAGTGCCTAATTCAGTGCCATCTGTTTTCCATAGCTCTCTTCCATTTGTTGATGTATAGGCAGAAAAATAAATTACACCTCCTATCTCAGTAAAATAATTGGGATCGCTTTCGCCAGGAGCACCAATATTTTTGAGCATGACTGTACCCTCTGTTGTACCATCTGATACCCATAGCTCTAAACCATATGTCCCATCAGTGGCTGAGAAATACAGAGTTCCATTTATATTTTTTAAATTCCTAGGAAAAGAATGGGAAGTCCCAACTCTAATATCCTTAACCATTACAGTACCCTCCGTTGTTCCATCTGATTTCCATAACTCTTTACCATATGTTGGAGTTATTGCAGCAAAGAACAATGTGTCACCTACTACAGCAAACTCCTCTAATTCTGAATTACCTGAACCCTCATAAATATCCTTCACAAGTACGGTACCCTCCTCAGTACCATCTGTTTTCCATAATTCTTCTCCATAGGTTGGATTTCTAGCAGCAAAAAATATTTCATTACCAACTTTGGTCAAATAGGTTGGAATAGAGAATCCCGTGCCAGGATAAATATCCTTTACCATATATGTTCCTTGCTCAGTACCATCAGTACTCCATAATTCACTTCCAGTTACTCCATCTACTTGTGCCTTAAAATACATCTTCCCATTTAGTTCTGTAAAACTAGGATAATATGTACCACTATTGAAACCCTCCGATATATCTTTAACCATATAAGTACCTTCCTCTGTACCATCC
>CAYSEU010000022.1:0-11162 GCA_964430365.1 uncultured Candidatus Saccharibacteria bacterium | reverse complement strand
GGAATATCTGTTTTGTAGCTTTTCTTTTCAGTCTCTGCTTTAGGAGTTTCAACCTTTTTTAAGACCTCTTTTGTTTTTTCCATAATGTTTTTCCTTTTTTCACCTATCTCTATGGGTAGATAGAATCTATCCAGGAAATATTTAGAGATATGCGAGATATATTAAATACGAACCTGATTATATATTCTCTAAATATATTTATCAAGTTATTACTCCCTAATACCAAACTCTTGGAGTAAATCTTGATATGAATTTATGACAAAGTCAGGAACAATAATACTTTGCATATCTTGACCTATTAAATTCGCATCAACTGGAGGATTAAATATGCCTGATCTAATACCCAAAAGCTGTGCTCCTCTAATATCATTTTTAAAATTGTTACCCAACATAATAGCTTCATGAGCCTCTATTCCTAATCTAGAGAGAGCTAAAGTGAATATTGCACTAAAAGGTTTTTCAAAAATAACTTCCTCAGATGCCACTACCTCATCTACATACGATATTAGACCAATAGCTTCTACCTTACGAATACGAGTAGATAGGTCACCATCAGAGACTACCGCTATTTTAATACCTTTCTTTTTAAGAATGACAAACGTTTCTATTACTCCATCATAAAGTTCAACATGTTTAAGGAAATAATCCCAATACATATCTTCTAATTTAGGTAGTAAGGAGAGTTCATATTTAATATTTAGTGATGCTAAAGCTAGTCTATATACTAATATCCTACTATGTCTTGTATGTGTACTAGGAAATGTTCTAGATATTATCTTATACTTCTCATTAACAACATTAAAAAAATCATCACTATCTATTCCATACTCTTTAGATACATAAAGTGCTGTATGTTGAGTTGCTAAATCATACATTTTTTGAGATTTAATCAATGTATCATCTAAATCAACCATTAAACCTCTGTATTTCTTTCCCATACTTTTTAAATTGTACACTCTTAGACATCATATTTCTACACTACTCCATGAATCTTTCCCTATAACAATATGGTCCAGTAATTGTATTCCTGTTATCTCCAATATATTAACAATATTTTTTGTTAAGAGGATATCCTCCTCACTTGGTGTACTATCACCAGAGGGATGATTATGTGCAAGTATTACAAAGGCAGAATTACTAGTAATAGCAGTATACAATACCTCTCGAGGTGAAAGTTTCGCACAATTTAAAGACCCCATCGCTATACTCTCTCTACATATGTATTCAAACCTAGAATTAAGACATATCACATCCACTCTCTCTCTTTTTAAAGATGACATATCTTTAAAAATCTCATATGCCTGAGTAGCATCTGTTACCCTTACAATCTCCTTATCAAACAAACCATATATTCTCCTTCCCAACTCAATACCAGATATAATTCTCATAGCGAGTACACTACCTACTCCCTCTATTTTTAACAGATCTTTAATACTTAAAGGGGTATTTTCCTTAACAGAACTTTTCACTAAGTTCATAATTGATCTAGATATTTGCTTAAAGTTTCTACCCTTGATACCACTACCTACCAGTATCTCTACTAGTTCAATATCGGAGAGGATATTAATTCCTCCCTTAAGGAATTTCTCTCTTGGTAACATACATAGATATTAAAGGAAAGGTATTAAAAAATCTTTAACTCTCTTCTTTTTTCTTTACTTCCTTTTTAATATATTTACAATCAGGATATCCGCTACAACCTTTAAATATTTTACCCCATTTACTCTTTCTTTCTACTAAGTTTCTACCACACTCTGGACATTTCTCATTTAGAAGTAATGAGACTGTACCCTTACACTCTGGATATTTCACACATGCCCAGAACTTACCATACCTACTATTTTTTAATATCATCTTAGAACCACACTCTGGACATTTCTCTACCTTAAGATATTTCTCAAAGTCGAGACTCTCTTCCCCCCCACTTAAGTCTTTCATACCCTTACACTCAGGGAATTTAACACAGCTTAGAAATTTTCCATACCTACCCAATCTTACTACCATCTCACCACCACATACTGGACATTTCTCATCTGATTTACCCAATATTACGACATCCTCCTTATTTACTTCTTTAAGAGTCTTTTCAATATCTTCCATTAAAGGTTTATATACACTATCCATAAAGGGAATATACTCTACCTTACCCTGAGCAATATCATCTAATTTATCCTCTACATCTGCTGTATATTTATAATCTATTAAATCAGAGAAATTGTTCTTAAGGAAATGTGTAACTACTCTACCAATATCTGTAGGTAAGAGGTATTTACCATCCTTCTTTACATACTCCCTAGCTTGTATGGTACTAATTATCGTTGCATATGTAGAGGGTCTTCCAACACCCAGTGATTCTAATTTTTTAACTAAGGTAGCTTCTGTATATCTAGCAGGAGGTTGTGTAAATTTTTGATCTGTTTGGAACTTCTCTTTAAAAAAGATATCTCCCTTTTTAACATTAGATATCTCTTGTAAAAGCTCTTCGGAATCATTTCCATTGCCATATACTATCCTAAATCCATCAAACAGAACTTTCTGAGCACCTACAGAGAATGTATATATATTTTTTAATTTCTTCTCTGGTTCAAAATATATACTTAGATTTTCTACCTCTTTGGGTTTCATCTGACAAGATACAGCCCTCTTCCATATTAAATCATACAACCTTGCCTGAGCATCTCCCATCTTAGTTCTAATGCTAGATGATGTAACAGAAAAATCAGACGGTCTAATAGCCTCATGTGCCTCTTGAGCATTCTTACTTCTGTTTTTGTAATACCTAGGAACATCCGGTAAATACTCTTTGCCATATTTATTCGGTATTAATGTTCTAATCTCGTTAATAGCTTTTTCAGAGAGATATATGGAATCTGTTCTCATATATGTAATGTATCCAGATTGGTACAAAGCCTGTGCAAGTGTCATTGTTTTTTTGGCACTAAACCCCAGTACATTATTAGCTGTCTGTTGAAGTGTAGAGGTGGTATATGGTGGGTAAGGATTTTTCTTCATTTCCTTCTTAACAATATCCACTACCACATATTTATTGTCTCCAAGGGTCTTTTTAATATCCTCTACTTCATCTTTACTACCTGGAACATATTTCTTTCCATCCTTTCTGAGCAACTTTATTGCTAGTCTCTCTTTCTCTTTTTTTACATGTACAAAAAATTCCCAATATTCTTCCGGTTTGAATGCTTCCCTTTCCTCTTCTCTCTCTACTACTAATCTCAAAGCTACAGATTGTACTCTACCTGCAGAAAGACCATACCAAATCTTGTTCCAGAGTACCTCTGAAAGCTTGTATCCAAACAACCTATCCAATACTCTCCTAGCCTTTTGTGCTTCTACTAAATCAATATTAACCTTTGTAGGTGATTTCATAGATTCTAGGATTGCATCCTTAGTAATCTCATGGAAAGTAACTCTTTTGGCATCTTTAATCTTAAGAGAATGTTCAATATGCCATGCAATAGCTTCTCCCTCCCTATCAGGGTCCATTGCTAGGTATGTATTACCATCTTTAGGTAAAGCTTTCTTTAAATCCTTTAATATCTTACCTTTACCATATATTGTTTCAAAAAGAGGTTCATACCCATTCTCGACATCAACACCTAATTTACTCTTAGGAAGATCTATTACATGACCAACTGTGGCCATGACCTTAAAGTCAGTACCTAGGTATTTATTAATAGTCTTAGCCTTTGCTGGAGATTCTACTATTAGTAAATTTTTTACTTTTGATGTTTTCTTTGCCATATTCACAACGTAAAATACACAATGTCTAAATATATGTCAAACACATACGTTTGTACATATTACATTTTTAATATGAAAAAATCTTTAACTCTACTTTACATATCCCTTCTGTACTAACCAGGTAATCATATCCCTCATTACTGCTGTGGCGTTGCTACTCATACCACCATCTTCAAGTAACAAAGAGAATGAATACTTAGGATTGTCATATGGGAAAAAACCTCCTACCCATGCATGGGTATCTTCATAGATACCTTTTTCATTTACCTTACCAAACTCTGCAGTACCCGTTTTGGCAGCAACAGAAGTTCCTGTATTAGAGAGCGTATGAGCAATACCTCTTGAACCATTAACACTCTCCCACATACCTCTTCTAACTAACTCTAGAGCACTCTTAGATACAATATTCTCTCTTACAGCAGAGTACTCTACAGGATACTCAAAACCATTCTCATCTACAAATTTCTTAGCAACATGAGGTACTAATACCTTACCACCATTGGCAATTGTAGCCATCCAATTGGACATCTGTATTGGTGTTACCAACGTAATACCCTGTCCAATTACCGAGTTACATGAATCCCCCTCTGGATACCATATTGGCTCTAACCAAGGACTGGTTGTTTGTGCTAATTTAATTTTGTTTTCAGGAGATGGTAACCTACCAGGTGTCTCTCCAGGAATATCTATACCTGTATATTCCCCTATACCAAAGGCTTGAAGGTAAGGTACTAACTCACTCATTTCCCAATCTCTAATCATTTCACAAAAGAAGATATTAGAGGAAACCGTAAGAGCTTGTACAACATTTAAGGATCCATATGAACCGTTCCTAAACTCCTGAAATGGTGCTCCATTACTAAATGTATACCCACTTCTACTAATATATCTAGTCGAAGAGGTAATGGCACCAGAATCTAGTCCTGCTGCAGCTACTACTGTTTTAAATGTTGAACCAGGAGGAATCTGTGCAGAAAGTGCTCTATCTAAAAGTGGATTCCCCTTATCTTTGAGTAATGCACTATATTTACTCTGAGATATGCCCCCTACAAACAGATTGTTATCATATGAAGGGTAGCTAACTATTGCTAATATCTCTCCTGTATTTACATCTTGTATTACACCAGCACCACCAGCAGCAGAGTATTTATTAACAGCAGATTTTAAAAGTTCATACAACTTCTTCTGTACATCCTTATCTATACTTAAATACAGATTTTGACCTGATATCGCCTCTGTTAAAAGGTAAGGATCCTTTGTAACAGATCTACCAAATACATCAATTTCTTCCACTAATATACCATCTGTACCTTGTAACTTCTCTTCGTAATACCTCTCTACACCTGACTTACCAACCATACTTCCACTTGAAAGAGCTTTATATTTTTCTAAATCTTTCTCAGAAGCTTCACCTGTATACCCTAGTACATGAGTAAAGATATCTCCATATATATATCTTCTCTTACTATCATTATCTATACTAATCCCTTCTAAATCCTCCCCTTTAGCTTTAATTTTTATAGTTAATTCATTATCTATATCAGAGGCTAACAGTATCTTATTTATATATGGACTACCATCATATATCGTAAAGAATCTTTCAGAGAGATCTGCGTACACAGTACCATCTTTTTCTTTACTCTCCCAACTCTCACCCAATATACCCCCGAGGGTATTTAATTCTTCCTCTACTTTCCCATTATCCAAGCTACCGTCTTTTTGTAAAAACGGCTCTAAAGATATATATACATTCATTGAAGGGATATTCTCTACTAGCTTCTCACCCTTGGAATCAAAAATAACTCCTCTAAATGCCTTTACAGGGGTCTTTCTAACTTTGTTTTGCTCAGATCTCTCTAACATCTGCTCACCCTCTATAATTTGTAGCTTCGCTATACTAAATACTAAGGAGGAGAATACTAATCCAAATATTAAAAAAGCATATACAAAATTCCATCCAGAGATTTTAATATTCGAATTACCATTTTTAACTACTTTAGCCATTACTCTTTTTCTTACATTAGAAGGATTGATTACCTTCCAATTTAATAAAGGCTTATGTAATTTCTTTTTATCTAATTTTTTATCAAAAAAGATTTTATTTGCCATATATATATTTAGCTTAATCTAATATTAGTACCACCGCTACTATCTCTAAGAGAAACAAACACTCTATCTATCAATATACAAAGGGCTACAGATATTATCCCTTTTACAAAAATCCAAAGTATTGCACTTCCTAGCATCTCAGGAAATATCCTGTTTTGTATTAATGATGTAGATATTGGAAGAAGTAAGTAGTAGGAAATTACAAAAAAGTATATTGGAATATATCCTGAATTACTACTTCTTGGTATTAAAAGCCAAGAGATTTCCAATATTATTAACAGAATGCCTAATATTAATATATGTAAACCTAATGGTATATGTAATACGGTATCTAATCCTATACCTACTAAGCCTAAAAAAAGGTAGAACCATATATCACCTACTCTCTTGTACAAAGATATTGTAAGTATTACAAATATCGAGAATGAAAATACCCTTAAAAAGAAACTCTCTAAAAGCATTACAAAAAATACCCCTATTATTAATATCAAACCTTTTAACATATTTCTAATCCTTTTTTACAAATACTGTTAATATATTTGAGTAATCAAATATTGGAGATACAAAACCATTCTTATGAGTAGAGGCAGGATTTTTAGAAACTCCTACTAATATACCCAGGATTAATACATCCCCTACTCTTTCATCCCTAATTAGTACTATATCACCATCAGAAACATTAGAATTAATGCCCATATTCTCTATCTTCATACCCTCCAAATTACCCAAAACTACACCACTAGACTTAACAAAAGAATCTACTTTAAATTCCTTTTTTAAATCTATTGTACCAGGAACTATTACTACCTCATATGTACTAGAATTATTAGTAGGCAACCTAACAAGAGAGCTATTACTATCTACCTGCGAAAGAGTACCTATGAATATTTTCCCAAAGGTAACAACATCTCCCACCTTTAGGCCGTCCCTACCTCCTTTGTTAATTAAAATTTCTGCAGTATCTGTAAAAGCTATTACTCTAGATTCAATATATGTCTCCCCTGAAGAAATTAACGAAATATGCTCTTTAAGAGTTTGATACTCCTCATAGTCTAAGATTCTTTCAGTACTATCACCCCTCAATCTAGCAATCTCTTCCTTCATACTGTTGTACTCTTCAATGTATGAGGAAGCATCTAGAAGAGCTTCTCCCCAATTAGAAACAGACCTACCTTTATCACTTGCGAATATATGTATTGGATCAAATATGTATGAGAAAGGATATTTAATTATATTACCAAAAGATGTAAAGCCCAAAAGAAGAAGTAATACTGAAAGAAAAAGAAAGATAAATTGATTGTAGTTTTTTCCCTCTCCACCCTTTTTCATATATATATATTTAAGCTATTAAATGATTTCTTCCCAAGATCTTTGAACCCTTTGTAGCAAATCTATATGATCTAACATCTTCGCAGTACCCTTTGCTACAGCTGCCATAGGCTCTTCTACAATATTTATTGGAATATTTAACTCTTCTCTCCAGTATGTATCTAAGCCTCTAATTAGCGCTCCTCCACCAGCAACATATACACCATCATTAAATATATCTCTAAGTAACTCAGGTGGGGTATCCTCTATTGCATCCTTAATAGCTTCAGTAATCTGAGAGAGGGAGACATTAATAGCCTCTCTTACCTCTGTACTAGAAAACTTTATTGCCTTAGGAAGACCTGTTAGAAGATCTCTACCCTGTATTACAACTTCCTTTTCCTCCTTAAGAGGTGATGCTGATCCTATCTCTATTTTTACATCTTCAGCACTTCTTTCTCCAATTAACATATTGTATTTATCTCTAACATAGTTAACTATATCCTGATTCATTTCATCCCCTGCAATCCTGATTGTATTATCTACAACTATATCACCCAAAGAAAGTACTGCGATATCGGTAGTACCGCCACCAACATCAACTATCATACTTCCAGAAGCCTCCTCTATTCTCAATCCTACACCAATAGCTGCAGCCATAGCTTCCTCCACAATGAATACCTCTCTAGCTCCTGCAGTCTTTGCTGCATCTATTACTGCTTGCCTTTCTACCTCTGTTACAGAAGATGGAACACCTACTACTATCCTAGGTCTAGGTAATTTAAAACCTTTAATGTAATTTTGATGAGCACTTTTGATAAAGTGATGAATCATTGCTTGTGTTGTATCAAAGTCTGAAATGACGCCATCCTTTAATGGCCTCACAGCAACAATATTAGCAGGAGTTCTCCCTATCATTTCTCTAGCACTATCCCCTACTGCTAGTACCTGTTTACTCCTTTTATCTATAGCTACAACGGATGGTTCTGATACAACAATTCCTTCTCCTCTTAGGTAAACCATTGTATTGGCAGTACCTAAATCAAGACCTAAATCGTATGTAAAGAGTTCCCAAACTGAATCAAAAACAGACATGCTAAAATTATCTCATCTTAATTGAAATGATTTTACCATTAATACTTACTGTATACGAGGAAAAAATATGAACAACTACTCTTGGGACTCTGCCCTAAGCTTTTTGTAACACTTCATACAAATATATATGCTCTGTACATCACCATCTACATCAACCTTAATCTTTCTTAAATTCGGTTTAAAAGTTCTCTTACTTCTTGGTGCCTTGAACCTCCATCCTATGGAGTGATGATGCTGAATCCTTCTTCCAGCTGTTGTAGATTTTCCACACAATTCACATACCTTTGCCATTTTTTATACATTTACAATTGAAGATTTATAGGCAAGATGATATTATCAAAAAGATTCTTATTAATCAAGCTTATTATGTTTACAAATTTTTTCTCACAGGAATTCATATATTGGGTTATCGTAGCAGTACCATCCATATTGATAGCTTCAACTGTACATGAGTATGCTCATGCATATGTAGCATTTAGGTTGGGAGACGCTACAGCAAAAGCGGAAGGTAGACTTACATTAAATCCAATTAAACATATTGATCCTCTAGGTGCACTATCTATGATTCTATTTAGATTCGGTTGGAGTAAGCCAGTACCGATAAATGAGTATAGCTTTAGGAATAGGGAGGTGGGGACTGCACTAGTAGCATTTGCTGGGCCTTTGTCTAATTTAATAATGGCAGCATTAACAGGATTAATAAATTTTATATTTATAAAAGACAGTAATTCCCTTATAGCATTTTTACTATATACTTTTGCTACTATCAATATCGCCCTAGCTGTCTTTAATCTGATTCCCATCCCACCATTAGACGGACATAAGATAGTAAGAGCATTCTTACCAAGAAACTTAAAATACTATTGGGAAAAACTAGAGAGATACTCAATATTCCTTATCCTTTTACTTGTACTCCCCTTCTCTCCACTTAGAAGCGTTATATTCAATTTCATTGGTTTAGTACTCGATACTTCACTTAGAATACTAGGTTTTTAATCAATCTTTTCACTTTGCTAATCCTCCTAATTTATTGTAAAATATACTGTCCCAGTTGGATATAGAGGTTCATAGCTCTACAAGCAAGAGCAGGATTCCCGAAATCGCTTGATCCCTTGGGTTCAAGTTGAGGGTCTCCACCTTCTACGGAAGAGCTCTATGATCCCTCTCCGATTGGGACATTTTTATTGACTATATTCCTGCTATATAATAAACTTGCTTTTGAAATGCCGAAGTAGCTCAGTTGGTCAGAGCAACGGTTTTGTAAACCGTGGGTCGAGAGTTCGAATCTCTCCTTCGGCTCCATTGCAGGGGTGGCAGAGCGGTCAAATGCATCGGACTGTAAATCCGACTCCTCCGGGATACACTGGTTCAAATCCAGTCCCCTGCATCCCGCTATCTTATAGTGTTCCCAGCTATTTTCTTGAGGTTGTAATAGTGTTGATTTGCTTCAAATGTGGTAAATTTAACATATGGATATCTTTAACTCAGACTACTTAAGAATAGCACTAGGATTAATCTCTGCATTAATACTTTTTCTCTACGCTATCGAAAACCTTAGTCATGAGATACAGGAATTAGCCTCAGAAAGATTTAGAGACAAGATATCTAAGATTGTAAGAAATAGCTACTTAGGAACACTTTTTGGAGCCTTCTCTACAGCAATTATCCAATCTAGTTCTGCTATAACTGTTCTAACTGTAATACTTGTTAATACAGGTATCATATCATTTAGGAATAGTTTAGGTATTCTCTTTGGAAGTAACATAGGGACAACTATAACTGCTCAGTTAGCATTAATTAATTCAACACTTTTAGCTTCAGTATTAATAATAGTAGGATTTTTACTTACTATTCTAAGTAGAAAATCTAAAATATTGGGTAAACCACTTTTCTTTCTAGGATTTATACTCTTTGCACTCTCCCTACTCTCTTCGTATATAGAGCCCTTAAAGAATAACCAAGATATAATAGCTTTCCTTTCAGAATTTTCTAATCCCATACTTGCATATTTTATTAGTGCCCTCTTTACTGGAATGATACATTCTAGCTCTGTCACCTCTGGTATTATCGTAATACTTGCCCAAGGAGGCCTTATCCCTATCGAAGTAGCCATACCTATGATTTTAGGTGCTAACTTAGGTTCAAGTATAACTGCCCTACTAGCTTCCTCTAGATTAAATCTACATGCTAAAAGGGTTGGGTTTGCTAACTTCCTTTTTAATGCAATAGGAACTACTATTTTCATGCTCTTACTAACTCCCTTTATATGGATTGTTCAATCTCTTTCCGACACAGTAGCAGTACAAACAGCTCTTGCTCATGTACTTTTTAATGTAGTAAACACTTTACTCTTCCTAACCTTCTTACAACCATTTGAAGCCTTAGTGATAAAGCTAATTAAAGGCCATGAAGAAGAAATCCTCTTTAGAACAAAATATATTAAAAGGAATGGAAAGAAAAAAATAAAGCCAAAGGAAAAGATAAGTAATATTAAAAAGGAGATAACCTACTCTATTGAAAACGCTATTAAGATATACCAAATGGCAATATCACTCTTTTACAATTCTAGTGGTTTAGTAACTATGAATATAAATAAATTAGAGACCTTAAATGACTATCTAGATGATGAAATTACACAAAGTATATTAGATCTCTCTAAACTTAAATTAAGTAAAAAGATTGCTAATAGTACTGTTACACTAATAAAAGTTTCAAACACAATAGAACAGATAGGTGATTTAGGTATGGATTTTTCAGAAGTATTCCAAAGAATGCATAACCTTGGGATACCATACAGAGATGTAGATATCGAAAGATTAACAGACATACATAATAGATTAATAAGTCTATTTAAAGATATTGAAAGAAATATACTTAGTACTACACCCAAG
>CAYSEU010000021.1:0-11797 GCA_964430365.1 uncultured Candidatus Saccharibacteria bacterium | reverse complement strand
ATGAAAAGCATAATAAAAATATTTCTCTTAGCACTACTTACAGTAATTGTAATACTCTTCTTAGCAAAAAAGAATTACGATTCTGTGATTGACACTCCTAATAGTGAAAATAGTGAAAAAATTACATTTGAAATCAATACAGGTGAAACTGTTGATTCAATAGTACAGAAGTTAGTAGATCAAGGCATACTCAAGGAGAAATGGGCCAACTACTTTAGAATATATCTTAAAGTGAATAATATAGCCCAAAAGATTCAGGCTGGAACATATGAGATACCTAAAAATCTCAGTATTACAGAAATAGCACAGACCATTCAGCAATCAAAAGGATTAGACATATGGGTGACCATACCGGAAGGATTAAGAAAAGATGAGATAGCGGATATACTAGAAAAAGAGCTACTAGAAGGAGGAAATAGTAATTTTAATAAAACAGAATTTCTTTCTCTTACTACTGATACAACATTCATCTCTACATTAGGATTTACATATACACTTACAGATTTAGAAGGATATCTCTTCCCTGATAAATATGCCTTCTCAAATAAAGTAGCTACAGAAGATGTATTAAAAATATTTATAGAGAACTTTAAAACAAAGGTAGGAACCTCTGATACATATGAAGACATAATCATAGCAAGTATGGTAGAAAGAGAAGGATACACCTCTGAAGATAGACCTATGATTGCGGATATAATTAAAAGGAGATATAAAGAAGGATGGTTGCTTCAAATATGTGCTACTATACTGTATTACAAAAAAGATTGGGAACATGTAATTACAACTGCTGATATGAAAGAAGAAAACCCATATAACACATATAGCAACCCAGGACTCCCTCCTACCCCTATTTCTAATCCTGGATTAGCGGCTATTAACGCAGTCAGAAACCCTACTTCTAACCAATACTACTACTATATACATGACACAAACGGAAATATTCACTACGCCAGAACATTAGAGGAACATAATAGAAATATAGAAACATATCTTAGATAACTTACATATCCCTGCCCATGGAACTCTCAATAAAAATGACAGATAAGCAAGTAAAAAGTATAGGACCCATCAAAACTCCAAAGATTGAAGTTGAAAGTATAAGAAAAGGTAAAATATTTAAGATTCTACTCGCGATATTTCTAATAATCATTACCTCCACAATATTCTACTTCCTCTATAAAGGATATAAGGCTACGAAGGAATTTGGGTTTCAGTTTACACCAGGACAGATAATAGAGAACAAAAAAGAACCTGAGCTTCAAAAAGATAGTACAGGAAAATATACAAATGTATTGATAGTGGGAATAGATACTAGAGAAAATACTCAATTACTAAATACCGATGTAATAATTGTAGGTTCATATAACCACGAGACTAAAGATATTGTAATGATATCTGTGCCTAGGGATTTCCATGCTCAAACTGACTTAGATAAAGTTTGGTTTAACAAAATTAATTCTGTATATATGGTAAATGAGCAAAAGTTAGAAGGAAGTGGTTTACCTGTATTAGAACAAGTTGTAGAAGGAATTACTGGTTTAGAAATACAGTACCACGCAATGATAAATTTTAATGGGTTTATAGAGTTAATAGATGCAGTAGGAGGTATATATGTTAATGTAGAGAACAGTTTTACAGATTATATGTACCCATTAGGATATGGATATCAAACAGTATCATTTGAAGCAGGTCCTCAATTAATGGATGGCGATACAGCTTTAAAGTATGCTAGATCCAGGCACTCTCAACAAAATGGAGAGGGTTCTGACTATGCTAGAGCAAGAAGACAACAAAAAATAATAGATGCTCTTAAAGATGCTATATTGAGTTCTGAAACTTTACTAAATCCTACCAAATTAATGGCAATGTTTAGTTCAGTACAAAATAACGTAAAGGTATCTGAATTCACCCTAGAAGATATACAGGCTGGAGTTAATATATTAAAGAATATGGAAGAAGATACAACCTCTTCTACATACTCCTTTGTATTAGATCCCACCATCGGTAATTATTCATTAATAGGTACTGATGTTGTTAAAAATGCAGGTTATGCAATAGCACCTAAAGAAGGTTTAGGGCAATATACTAAGATTAAAGAATTTATACAGCTCTCTCTAAATAATCCTCCCCTCTACTCTGAGAATCCTTCAATATATATTTACAATACCGGTTTAGGATACCAGGAGACATACACTAAAGCTAATGAATTAAGAGAGCATTTTAAATATCTTAACATTAGATTCATGGGTACTAAGTATAGTGATAAACAGGGTATATACATATATTCAAATAAGGAGGGCGAATACTCTTCCTCAGTAAGTACGTTAGCTTCATATTTAAAGATAGAGAATATAACTAAACCTGAATATATAACTACAAGATTAAATAATGAAGATATTTCTTTACTCTTTGGTAAACCAATTGTTGCTCCAACAGAGGAAAGTACACAATAAGAATGTACAAGCTATACATAGGAAATGAAACACATATATCATTTAACCATGCTAAAGCACAGGTTAAACAGCTGTTAATAGAAAGTGATATCTCATATATATCCTTAGATGCCGAAAAGAAAGATAGTGGAGAAATAATTGAAATACTCTCCTCTAACTCACTCTTTTCAGATAGAAGAGTACTCTTTTTAAAAAGATTTTACCGAAATAAAGATAGAGATAAGCTAATACCATTCTTACTTGAATATTTAGAAAAAAACGATAAAGATGAATTAATAATATGGGAAGACCAAAAAGTTAGTTCTGCTACAAAGTATGTTAAATACTTTAAAGCAAAAAATCTCTTAGAAGAACATAATAAATTAAATAAGGTTGGTTTTAAGAAATATGTAAAAGATAAATGTATAGAAAATAATATCTCACTAGATACTAATCTAATAGAAATACTTTCACAATATTCCAACTATGATACACAAAGAGTAGAAAACAATATTAGAAAATTAAAGCTTTTAGAAAAGGAAAAGATAAGTAAGGAAGATATATTAGATATCGTAGAAAACACCGTAGAAAACGATATATGGAAACTTCTAGATGAGATCAATGATAGGGATGGGAAAGCACTAGAGACATTAGAAAACCTTTTTAAACAGAAAATAGACCCTCTTTACATAATACCAATGCTAGCTAGAAATCTAAGATTAATTACCCTAACTAAGCATCTAATCTCAAATAATGCTTCATACTCAGAGATTGCTTCTGCAGCTAAAATACCTCCTTTTACAGTAAAGCCCTTAGTAGACACTGCCAAAAGATATGAATGGGATAAAATAAAGAGTAAATACGAAAAACTAAGTAATCTGGACTATGAAATTAAGGTAGGTAGGATAGAGCCTAAATTAGGGTTAACTCTCTTTTGTACCATTATGTAAATACTCTTGTTGACATTACTACTCATATTCTCATAAACTCTATATAGCAGAAACAATCTTTTAACATCGTAAAACCTGCCGTTAAATGGATAGACAGAATAGAAATACAAAGAAAGCTACCAAGGCCTTAATCGCTATTGGGGTAATCTTAATACTGGCATTAGCAGGAGCAATTATCTACTTCTATACCATAAAAGACCAAGTAGATGAGAATAAACTTTCTGATGTAACCTGCGGTTGTTACCTAATAGATCCTGCTGTTGTAAATGATTGTGGTGATCCAAAAAGAGCGTTCCTTTTCAATCTTAACACGGTATCTTCAGATAAAACATGTAATGCTAGCTGTGATATTAATGATGTTGCCGAGAACCTTTTAAATAGTACAACCCCTAAGGAATCCTTTAAAAGTTGTACTGTAAGAAGCATCTCCGACACCAGATGTGAGAATATGATTCTTAAAGATCAGGAAGGAAGGATAATAACTGGGAAAATACAACCTACTGATGAAATAAATGTAGAAGCTACCTTTGACAAATCCACATATACTGATTACTCCTTTAAGGTAAATACTGAAACAATTGTACCTGACAATGTAGAAGGTAATAAAATTACTAAGAAACTTTCTGATTTTGAAGGTGTAAATTCTGTAGAAATAATTGCTACTGCTAAGGATGCACAAGGAGAACAAATTAATTCAATAGTATGTAGAAGGGTAGTAGATTTACAAACAGATGTAGGTACAACAGTAACAGGTATGAGTGCATTAACAGAACAACAGGCAGATGGAAAAACTAAGATCTCAAATATCACGGTATCTGTAGGACAATTAAGTAGTGAAAACGTAAAGATTAGATTCTCCTTCTCTCCTACTTTCACAACCCTTACCGCTTCTGATGGTATTCTCATTGAAGGTGCGAAGGGAACAATAAGTATGTCTAAATTAGATTTGTATGATACAAACAACTTTACTGCTGATTCCTTTAATGTACTTAATACACATCTTGGCGAATTAACCATAACCGCTGAAGTATTTGTTGATGATATAAATATTGGTTCTGCTTCCACAAAAGTAGAATTTAAAGATACAACTGTAACTCCAACAGAACCTGTAGATGAAGAACCAATAGCTGAAGGTGATAAATCTGACTTCTCAGTAACTAAGAGTGTTGCACAATCATGTGTAGAGAGAACAGTAGGAAATAACTTAGCAGCATATACAATAACTGTTAGAAATAACAAGGATACAGCAGACAGTATTTCATATATTAAAGATAAATTACCACTAGGATTTGTATATTCTGCTGAAAGTACCACTATCAATGGTAGTGCAGTAGCTGATTCAACCTATGTAACTATAACGCCCGTAGGAGATACTCAAGAGATAGTATGGCAACCCTCTACGCCATGGAGTGTAGCTGCTAATGGACTCTTAACAATAACATTTGAATCTACAGCATCTGGTAGTGCAATACCTGGGCAGAATTTAAATGAGGTAATAGTAAATCCAGTAGAAATACCTCAAGATCCAGACTCATTAAGAACAGAGGTTACAATAACAGTTGCACTAGATTGTGAGAATATTACTGAAGAAGAAGCTACAGAGACCCCTAGTACAGGAATATTTGATAGCTTTGCTGTTAGAATCCTCTTTGGTGTAGCAATACTACTAACAGGTTGGTTGATATACGTAAGGCCAGAAGGAAATACCCTCTCAGAAAACATTCTTAACTCTAAATTGTATACAGAAATACAGTATAATTCATACAAAATTACAAACCCAAGAAAGTACTTTGAAGAAAAGACATTAAGAAAGAAATCTAAAGGGAGATAAGAGAGAATTGTAAAGGTAAACCCTCTTTACCATAACTCATACCATCAGAAATAATAGAAAAGTAATACAGTTTGGTAGAAACTAAACCTTTAACCTCTACAATATGACTCTTACTCTCTACCTCATTTACTAAATCTACACCTACCATATTCAAATCTTTCATTTCACTACCGTATAGAATATACCCTGAACATTTCTCTTTACTTAACCATGATATATAAGCACTGCTTTTCTCTTCCCCTCTCTCTATCTTCACATTGTAAGGAGTACAACCAGATACATACAGTAGGTTTTCGGAACCAAAAACCTTAAATACAAAAAATGTCCCTAATACAAGAACAACCGCTAATACACCTATGAATATATACAACTTCTTTCTCATATTTACTCTACTACGATATATTCAATATATTCTGAACTACTACCCATACTACTTACAGTAAAAATTACCCTATGAATCCCTACATCTGCTTTAGTGGGAGTACCATATATATACCTATCCTCTCCAACACTTAACCACTCCGCCCCATCTATTGTAATTTCTACTTCCTCTTGGGCACATCCCACTACCCTTGGAGAGAAGTAGTAAACCTCTCCTACGCTAGCTACATTGGGTATCATATTAGTAATATAGGGAGTACAGAACTCCTGATTTTCACTTACACCTTTTACATCTTCTTCCTTTTTACTTAACAAATATATTGAAGAAACAATAGTAATAACTGGAATTAGAATAGCAAAAGTAATAAGTAATACTTTTTTAGTATTTATCATATATTATCTAGTGTATCAGTAAAATTTCTTGTTTACAAACCTAATACTAATGTATATAATACATCGCAGTATTGATTCATTTTAATAATATTTTCGTAAAGATGCCAAATCTAAAAACATCAATAAAAGATCTTAGAAGTACTAAGAGAAAAACAGTCTACAATGACAGGTTAAGAAAGAGAGTTAAGAGATCTACTAAGAAATTCCAAGAGTATGTAAATACTGAGGATAAAACTAAAGCAGAGAAATCCCTAAAACAGGTTTATAAAGTTCTTGACAAAGCAACTAAGAAACATGTTATAAAGAAGGGGAAAGCAAGTAGAAAAAAGTCTAGACTTGCAGTTCAACTTAACAAACTGTCCATAAATAATGTCAAAACTACTAAAAAGAGCACTTAAGAATTCCCTAATGCCAGCAATCTTAATGATAGCTGGGAAAGCATTGGGTATTTTTGTAATTAGTGCTATCTACGGTTTCTCCTTAGAAATAGGAAATGATATTAACGGCATTTTTTCTACTCAAATATATTTTCAAGAAGGTGAAGTTACATACTTTGTAAACTCTATCTCCGACTTACTAATGTTACTTGCTCTAACAGTACCAACAATATATCTCATTGTTAAAACAGTAATATTTCAATCTACAATGGATAATCCTAAAACCATTGTAAAGGTTGCTAAATTCAATATGCTTAATTGGATAACTAAGGATAATACTACCTTTTTAAAAATCTTCATCTGGTGTGCATTCCTTTGGTTAGCATCCGCTATCGTAATTAAAAATTCTTTTGAGGGAGACACATATACTTGGATAGCCATAGTAGGAAGCGTAATCTCATTCTTCACTGCATTCGGAGCACTAAAAGCATTTGAAGTTGAGACAAATAAAGTATATCCTAGTAGTAGTAAATATTACTAAGTATGAAAAATCAAAAGCTTAAAAAATTTGCAAACCTAGTCTTAGAACCAGTAGCATTTGGCTTACTAGCACTACTCTTCATAATACCTTCAATTACTGTAGTAAACTTAGAACCAATAACCAAAACTCTTAAACAGATAGATATCTTGGGAGTAAGTAATAAGGCTGAACTTTCCATTAATGTAATAGGTGGTACTCACCAGATTTTTAACAAAGAAAAGGTAGAGAAAGTAGATGGAGTATATACATATACAACAGTATTAACACGAAGAGAAGCAGATAGATACTCTAAACCAATATTAGAAATAATCAATAACAAACAGGAAGAGGTAGTATTAGAAATATATGGTAATACAGCACTACCAACAGGTTCTGATATAACCATGATAATTGAAGATCAGGTATATAGACTACAAAGTCCAAAGGGTGATGTAAGTAATCAAAAGATTACCTTAGTACCTAATAAAAAGTATGTGATTTTTCTCGCAATTGAGAGTTTTTCGAATGTACAATTCGAAGAAGATTTTACATTAAAAATAAAAGAAATAGAGTATTAATACTCTCTCTTTACTCTTCTTAGTAAAAATATAATATAATAACCCGTATTCTATGGGTGATACTGATATAAATAAAATTCGCAATTTCTCAATAATTGCACATATAGACCATGGTAAATCTACATTAGCAGATAGGATGTTAGAGGCCGCTCATATAGATATCTCTAGAGATAAGAGAGAATCAAGAATATTAGATAGGTTAGACTTAGAACAAGAGAAAGGTATTACCATTAAACTACAGGCATGTAGAATGATATGGAAAAATTTTCAACTTAACCTGATAGATACTCCCGGACATGTAGATTTCTCATATGAAGTATCACGTTCCTTAGTAGCATGCGAAGGTGCCCTACTTCTAGTAGATGCATCTCAGGGAGTACAAGCACAAACCATTTCTAACACTCAAAAAGCCTTAGAGTTAGGACTCACATTAATACCTGTGATAAATAAGATAGATTTACCCAATGTAAATATTAAAGAAAGGGAAGATGAATTAATTCAATTACTAGGTTTTAAAAGAGAAGAGATATTAAAAGTATCAGGTAAGACAGGTGAGGGAGTAGAACAGTTACTAGATGCAATTGTAGATAAATGCCCTACTCCAAAGGGAGAGAGTAATGCACCATTAAAAGCCCTAATCTTTGATTCCTTCTATGATGAACATAGAGGTGTAGTTGTTGCTGTAAGGATATTCGAAGGTAAAGCAAAATATGTACCTGGTAAAGCAGATGATCTCTATATATTACAAAAAGGTGAGAAATTTAAACCAACTGAAATAGGGATATTCACTCCTAATTTAGAAGAAACTACATTTTTAAACTGTGGAGAGGTAGGATATATAGCTACTGGATTTAAAGATATTAGTATGTTTACAGTAGGAGATACAATATCAAACAGTAAGGAGACAATACCCTTAGAAGGATATAAGATACCTAAACCAAATGTATTCGCTACATTCTTTCCAGTAACTACAGACCAATACGAGCCATTAAAGATAGGGTTGAATAAATTAAGTATGAATGATGGGGCTTTAACTTTCTCAGACCAAAGATCTAATCTCTTAGGCTCTGGATTTAGATGTGGATTTCTAGGACTCCTTCATATGGAGATAGTACAGGAAAGATTAGAAAGAGAATATGATGTAAATTTAATAGTTACAGCACCTACTGTTGAGTATAAAATAACTAAAACAGATGGTACTAAATTAGAGATACAAACCCCACAGGAACTACCAGACCCATCTGAAGTATCCGAGATATTAGAACCTTGGGTAAGGTTAAAAATAATGACCCCAGATAGATATATGGGTGCTCTAATGGATCTTTGCCAATATAAAAGAGGTGTATATGTAAATACACAATATCTTTCTAATACCTCTGGTGACATACAACTTAAAGATCAGTACATCATATTAGAATATGATATGCCATTAGCATCCTTAGTATCCAATTTCTTTGATTTACTTAAAAACAAATCAAGTGGGTATGCCTCTATGGAATATGAATTAATAGATTTCTTTCCTGTAGACTTAGTAAAAGTATCTGTACTTGTTAATCATGAAGAGATACCTGCATTAAGTTTTCTAGAGACCAAAGAATTAGCTAGACCTAAAGCAGCTAAACTCTTGGAAGTAATGAAAGAAGAGATACCCAGACAACAGTTCCCCATTCCACTCCAAGCCTCTATTGGAGCTAAGATAATAGCAAGAGAGGATGTAAAAGCATTTAGAAAAGATGTAACAGCTAAACTCTACGGAGGGGACTATACCAGACGTCTTAAACTTCTAGAAAAACAGAAGAAGGGTAAAAAGAGATTAAAAACGATAGGGAATGTAAATATCCCTCAAGAGGCATTCTTAAGTATTTTAAAAACCTAATGATTGAAAAATTAGTATTAACAAATTTCAGAAAGTTTAAAGACAAAGTCTTTGAATTTGATAAAAATATTGTAATCTTTTACGGACATAATGCACAGGGTAAGAGCTCTGTATTAGAAGCCATATACCTATTAAATACAGGAACATCTCCATGGGCATCTACCAATGAATATATTAATGTAGATCAGAATAGTAATGCACATACTAGAATAGAGAGTATAGAGGAAGGTAAATCATATTCATACTTTAAAGATATTAGTAAAAGAGTATTCAAAATAGAGAGTAAGAATGTAAAACCTTCTACATTTTTCGAAAAGAGATCCTCCAATATCTTTAATCCAGAGAAAATAGAATTACTAATGATATCTCCTTTAGAAAGAAGAATCTTTTTAGATTCAACAATCCTAAAATATGATTACGAATATGAGACCCTTTTAAAAGACTTTAAAAAGATTCTTAGACAAAGAAATGCATACCTTAAGAAACTCTCTAAACTCTTCTATGAAAAAGGAATTATAGCTATTAATGACCCCCAATTAAATTTTTGGAGTGAACATTTCTCTCTTACATCTGCATATATATTACAAAATAGGATATCACTTACTAAAGATCTCTCTAAAAATGAATATGATGTACAGTATAAAACGGGAGTACAATTTGATAGGAGAAAACTAAGTAATATCCAATACCTCAAAGAGTGTATAGAACAAGATTTAGAGGGAAGTAAGAAGAGGGATATTGCTACTGGATATACCAATGTAGGACCCCATAGAGATGACTGGGATATCTTTAGAGATAAGGATATTAGAAAATTCGGTTCAAGAGGTGAAAAAAGATTAGCTATTGGTAAACTCATATTTCAAACCCAAGAGATTGTATTTGAAAAAACATCTAAATACCCCGTATTACTTCTAGATGATATAGCATCTGAATTAGATATATTAAATACAGAAAAGATATTTGAAAAAAAACTTTTGGACAGACAACAAACCTTTATCACAGTAATAAATTATAAATCCTTACCTAAATCATTACTTAAGGATGCACAATTAATACATCTAAATGGCTCATAAAAGTATATTCTCTCCACTATTCCCATTAATTCTGCTAAACTATCTATAAATGAGACAACACGCTATACCACAAAACGTATTAGATGTAGAATTTAAACTCTTTACTAAGTTTACTCTTAGAGAGTTTACCTATCTCGCTATTGGTATAAGTATAGGAGGTATATTCCTCTACTCCTCATCAAAAGGACAAATACCTGGAATCATTGGTATACCTCTTTTTGCAATATTCTCAGGCCTAGGAGCTTTTTTTGCTCTAGTTCCAATTAATGATCAACCTGCAGATAAATTCATTCTTAATTACTTCTCAGCAATTAATAAACCTACACAAAGGGTATGGTTAAATAAAGCACTAAAAGATCAAAGATCCAAACCGACAGTAACACAAGCAGAGGAAGATGAAGTAAAGGTGATAGGAGGAGCAAAGATCCCTGTAAAAAAAATAGAGATATTCAAGGAAACACCTGGTGATGATATTTTAGATGAAAAAAATGCAAAAGCAATCTTAGAGAATGCACAAAAGAATATCCCTAAGAAGGAAGAAACACAGATAGATCAACCAAGATTTTTAGATAACACGGATAATGTAATTACGATTACAGATGATAATATTTCTAGATACCAATTCCCAATTAAAAGTATAGATAAACTACCCGGTAATATTAATGTATGGTTAGCTACTAAGGAAAACCAACCCTTAACAGGTATAAATACATACCTTAAGGATATTAATGGTAAGATTTTGTATGGGAATAAGACGGGCCCAAATGGATACTTCCTAACAAATAAGGAATTTCCTGAAGGGGTATATCATATCGAGTTTGAGGGATTACCCTCTAAAATGCCTAATATTAGATTTGTAAGAAGTAAGAATACAAGTAAATTACCTTTAAAAATTACTGTAAAATAATGGATTCTAAAGCAAGAGCAAGAACAATTGAGTCTACACAGGAACATCTAGAAGTTAGAGATATTGTAGATGACTTAGTAGTAACTAAGAGTGGGAGCGTAGCTTTGGTAATACAAACATCTGCAATTAACTTTGACCTTTTGGCAGAGTATGAACAAGATGGTAAGGTATATGCCTTTGCTGGATTGCTTAACTCTCTTAATTTCCATATACAGATATTAATAAGAACTAGAAGAGTAGATATTTCTAACTATGTAGACTACCTTAAAGAACAGGAAAAAGACTCTATGTCTCAAGGTCTTAAAAAACAATTACAGATATATACCGAATTTATACAAAATCTCATTGTACAAAATGATGTATTAGATAAAAACTTCTTCATAGTAATACCTTTTAATCCCGCAGGGGAAGTACCAATGAGTAAGATAATACAATCTAAAAAATCTAGAGAAGAGATGGAACAGCATATGGAAATGAAA
>CAYSEU010000020.1:0-12945 GCA_964430365.1 uncultured Candidatus Saccharibacteria bacterium | reverse complement strand
ATGAGAACTTCCTTGTGGTTGTATCATTAACAGAAGATATTAGTGATAAATCATTACTACTATTTTGAATACTGTATGTAATTTTTAAACTTATGGGCTTTTTAGGAGAGATTGGGGTATTTTCTAGATCAATTACCATGTCTGTTGCTCCATTTCTTCTGTGTATTGTAGGTTCTAATGTCTCATTCCTATTTATTGAAAACACCTTAGGAGAAATATCTTCATCTGGAATAGTTATTGTGTAATATGTAAGTAGAGTAGACTCTTTTTCAGAAGTAATTGTAAGGTATATGGTTGAATTAATAGTAGTACCACTCCATACATGATGAAAATCAGAGTAAACTTTAAATGAATCTGAGGCTTGTACTTTATTTGAGAATGAAAATGGTAAAAGAAAGATACTAGATATCAACAGAATCTTTTTGAAAAAGCCATTCAAATCTCTCATATTTCCTCATTATTTGTTTTACAATGGGAGTCTTACTAGTTATCCCATACTTAGAGAGAATGGTTTCAGGATTAATTTTCTCTGGTTCATTTACAATCTTGTACTCAGGATTTCTAACAGTCTCCTGTTTAGCATTCTTTCTAATAATATAATAGGACATTCCCTTACGATCATCAAGGACAATCCTTGGTTTAGCATCCCTTGTATGCATCTCTAATACTATTAAATTAGAGTTTTGTCTAGAATTTACAATAGTACAGGTATATCCTGATGGTACAATTACTTTCTGACCTTTTTTAACCAATATTTTGAATACCTTGTGATTAAGAGGAGAGTCGTATTTTTGAAGAAGAATAATACCACCTCCATAGGTGACTTCTAATACTCTCGGATAGCTTTTACATCTAGTAGCAAATGTTTTTGTATATTCTATTCCTGCTAAATTAGGATATATGAGATACATGTTTAATTTGATATTTTTGTTTTTAAAAATATCATCCTTATCTATCTCCTTATATTTCTTGTAAAAGATTGCTGGGCAATTGAGATCTTCATTAAGTAATTGGGAGCGAATATCATCTATACATATTGTAGAAGTATCTCCAATCGTTAGTCCTTGGGGCAAAAGGTCTTCTCCACTGTAAAAAATCGGCAATCCACTAGATTGCTTAAGGTCTATCTTTGCCATATGAGAGTGATTATACCACAAATCGCTCTATTCTGTCTTTCTAAAAGACTTAGAAAGCTCTGAAAAAACGAATCCTACAATAGAAAAGAAGACTAAAGCAACGATAGGTGTTAATTCAGTACAAAACCTATCTAAACATATCTCATTAGAAAGGATTCCTTTAAAGGGTGAGATGAAAATCTCTGAAGTGTTAAATATCCAGCTTACAACTGAGTGTGTTGAATTTGCATTGATTACCTTTAGAATGATTCTAAATACAAGTAGTGTTTCTACAAATGTTGTTAAAATGTAAAGTATTTTAAAAAGAAATCCCATATTTAAAAGGGTAAATTAATTATTTAATATTGTCAAGGTAATACTGAAGCTCTCTCATATATCTTGCTACACCATTTGCCCATGCATGTGCAGGATTTAAACCACAAGGAGGACAGTATGTAGGTTCAATTTGAAATGGTGTTAAGTTGGTACCATATCCTAATGCTAATCTAGAGGTAACAACAGAGATGCCTTCATCCCATGTACTAAACTGACTCCATCCCTGTTCATTCCTATTCACTCCTCTCCATCCCCATGCATTGTTTGTTCCCATTGGTATTAAATTCCCAAAGGAGGATTCTACACCAGATATTGATGCTACTAATCTCCAATCTAATCCATATCTATCAGCTTCAGTTATAAAGGTTCTTGCTGAAGGGTACATTGGTGAATTGTAATCTAGTAAGAATCTTTTCATTACTACTACTCTTGGATCTTCAGTTTTAATATCTGTTTTACTTGATATCTTTGCAAATATATCTGTAGAAGAAATGGTATTAATGGTATATTCATCAGTATACATTTCCTGTCCATACAAAGGAGTAAGATAGTTGAGTGTAACTTTCTTACTTTCTCTAATACCATTTAATATGGTATCTCTTAGAGCCCCCTCAATTAAAGGAGAAATGAAAAGAGTGTATATTACTAAAGTGAGTGCAAATAGAGATACTCTTAAGAGATTAGAGTTTAAGATATTCTTTCCCTTAATGTCTTTTCTATATATACTTGAAATATATGGCTCATTCATACTAATCTAGTATATCAGAACTTGATGAGCTATAAAATTATGTTTACGCATTTACATCTCCACTCAGAGTATTCTCTGTTGGATGCAACAATACGGTTACCCGCTCTAGTCTCCAAATTACAAGAGAGTGGGATGAAAGCTTGTGCCCTTACAGATCATGGAAATATGTACGGTGCTTTAAAGTTTAAGAATGTGATGAAGGAGGCCGGTTTGAAAGCAATACTCGGATGTGAAATATATATTGCTCCAAGAGCAATGAATAAAAAGGATTATGGGATAGATAATAAGTATAATCATATGGTGTTACTGGCTAAGGATTTACAAGGTTATAGAAACCTTGTAAAGATTGTTTCTATAGCTCATATGGATGGCTTCTACTACAAGCCTAGAATAGACTTTGAAACTCTTTCTAAATATTCAGAAGGTTTAATTGCTCTTTCAGGATGTTTAGCTGGTACAGTATCCAAATCTTTGTTAGAAAACAACTATAGCTTAGCATTAGAGAATGCTAAGAAATATTCCGAACTTTTTAAGGATAACTACTTCATTGAACTAATGCGAAATGGTATGCCTGAGCAAGATATTGTTAATGAAGGGTTATTAAAAATTTCCAAAGAATTAAATCTCCCCTTGGTTGCTACATGTGATTCACACTACTTAAATAGGGAGGATGCTGATATTCAGGAAGTTTTGTGGTGTATAGCAGATGGTAAAACATGGGATAACCCCACTAGAAGAAGAATGCCTACTAATGAATTCTATGTTAAAACTCCCAAAGAGATGGAGGATCTCTTTAAGGATATTCCCCAAGCTATTGAAAATACCCAAAAGATTGTAGATATGATTGAAGATTTTGATATTACATTTGGAAGAGTAGAACCTAAGTTTTTAGATTTACCTAAAGGTTATACTTCTGAGACATATCTGAAAGAGCTTACATTGAAAGGAGCTAAACTTAAGTACGGAAAGATTACGAAGGAGTTAAAAGAGAGAATCGAATATGAATTAAAAATCATTAATGACAAGATGTATAATGACTATTTTTTAGTAGTTAGAGATTTCGTAATCTTTTGTAGAGCTAATGGTATTGTAGTTGGAATGAGAGGATCTGGATGTGGTTCTGTAGTAGCATACTGTGTAGATATTACAGATTTAGAACCCATATCATGGGAACTTTACTTTGAAAGATTCTTAAATCCAGAGAGAGATTCTCCTCCTGATTTTGATATCGATATTGCTGACCAAAGAAGGGATGAGTTATTAGAATATACAATTAGGAAATATGGTTTAGAGAATGTAAAACAGATTGGAACATTTAGTAAATTGCAAACTAGGCAAGCTATTAAAGATGTAGGTAGAGTCTTAGGTATAGAGCTAAGTACAACGGATAAGTTGGCGAAGATGGTTGAGATACTTTTTGGTAAGGCTAGAGATATCGACTATATGATAGAGCATAATCCAGAGTTTGCTGAGATAATTAACTCCTCTGAAGTAACTAAGAAATTAGCTGAGACCGTTAGAAAGGTTGCAGGCATATGTAGGGGTACATCTACTCATGCTTGTGGAATAATTGTTACCCCTGATCCTGTTGTTAATTACTGTGCTATACAAAGAGATTCTCATGGAGGTGGTATAGGTATGACTCAGTTTGAGATGTCAGATATCGAGTATGTAGGTTTAATGAAATTTGATTTTTTAGGACTTAGAAATTTGAATGTAATAGGGGAGGCTATTGCAAAGGTTAAAGCAAATAGAGGGGAAGAGATAAATCTCTCTAAGCTAGACCCAAATGATAAGGCAACATTTGATGTGATTAAGAGTGGGCATACAGTAGGTGTATTCCAATTAGAGAGTGAGGGTATGAGAAGATCTATTAAAGCACTTCAACCTAATACTCAAGAGGATATTTGTTACCTTCTAGCAGCATATAGACCGGGTCCTATGCAGTATATATCTGAATATGTAGCAGTTAAGAATGGTAAGCAGGAACCTGATTACATTTTTGAGGATCTTAAACCTGTACTTGAAGTTACTAATGGAGTTATCACATACCAAGAGCAAGTTATGAAAATTGCACAAATTGTAGGTGGATATACACTAGGTGCTGCTGATTTACTCAGAAGAGCTATGGGTAAGAAGAAGATGGAGATAATGGATAAGGAGAAGCCTAAGTTTTTAAAAGGTGCAAAAGAGAGAGGATTTGATGTTAAAGAAACAGAAAGGCTATGGAACAAATTAATACAATTTGCTAATTACGGATTTAATAAAGCACACAGTGCATCATATGCGACTGTTGCATTTTGGACAGCATATCTTAAGGCACATTATCCATTAGAGTTCATGGCAGCTTTACTAGAGGGAGATTTAGATAACTTTGAGAGAGTAATAATAGATTTAAACGAATGTGAAAGATTAGGTATAGATGTATTACCCCCTACAATTAATCGAAGTAAACTTTACTTTACTATTGAGGGAGATAGTGGTATTAGATTCGGTTTAGGAGGTATTAAAAATATTGGTACTGATATTGTACAAGCCATTGTTAAGGAAAGGAAAGAGAAAGGTGAGTTTAGAAGCCTAGATGATTTCATAGAGAGAATGTCTGTACATAATATCCAAAAGAGAGTTATAGAATACCTCATTATGTCAGGCAGTATGGATGAGTTTGGAGAAAGGAATGCATTACTTGAAATAGCTCCACAGATATACGAAAGAGTTAAAAAGAGTAAATCATCAAAAAGTATTGGCCAGATAGACATATTCTCTTTAGCTACAAATGGAGACAAGATGGATATAGAGAGTGTCGCTACTCCTTTACCTAATACCCAAAAGGCCCCTAAATTCCAAATATTACAGTGGGAGAAAGATCTTTTAGGTCTGTATTTCTCTAGTCATCCATTAGATAATTTACAAGATTTCTTTGAATCAAAAAACGTTTTGTCTGTTAAGGAGGCATCAGAGAAGAAAAACAATAATTTGGTAGTACTTGGTGTAATGGTAAACAAGATAAGGAGAATTACTACAAGAAAGGGTGAAATAATGGCCTTTCTAAGTGTTGAAGATAAGTCAGGTATAGCAGATATAATTGTATTCCCTAAAACATACCAAGAGATTAAAGATAGCTTAATAGAAGGAAAACCAATATTAATAGCTGCGAGAGTATCTGTAAAAGAGAATGATAAGAGTTTAATAATGGAGAAAGGGCAATATATTGATGAAGATAAATATGGTGACAATTTTGAGGGTGTAACATTTAGGATTAGAGATAAACATACCCAGGAGGAAATAAAGGAACTTAAAGAGTATCTCTCATTTTCCAATGGTGATACTCCTGTTAGAATAATTGTAAATAACGGGAGTAAAAATAAGAGTGTATTACTAGAGAAGAAAATTAGTATGAATAGCGAAACTAAGAGGTGGTTAAGGAAATTCTAAGGTATAATACGGTATGAATAAAAGACTCTTAGAGAAATTAAATACACTTCCTGATTTACCAGGAGTATACAAATTTTTAAATAATAAATCTGAAATACTTTATATAGGTAAAGCTCTTAATTTAAAGAAAAGAATTACCTCTTACTTTCAAAGTGATATATCTCAGAGACCGAGGATAGTACAAATGATGCCCTTAGTATTCAATTTCGAAGTCATAGAAACTAATAATGAGATAGAGGCATTAATACTTGAATCTGCATTAATAAAAAAGTATAAACCATACTTTAATACACAGCTTAAAGATGATAAATCATATGCTTGGATATATATAAATAGTAAGGATGATATACCTACAGTAAAAATAGTTAGAACAATTAAAAAGGGAGAGTACTCTAGAGGCAAACTGTTTGGACCATACCCAAGTGGTCTAAGTGTAAAGAGAGTATATACATATCTTCGTAAATTGTATCCATTCTGTACATGTAAGAATAAAGATTGTGCATCTTCATTGTATTTCCATATTGGTCTTTGTCCTGGTCCATATGCGGGAGCTATTACTAAGAAAGAGTACAGAAAAAATATTAACTCCATAATCAGGATTCTTTCTGGTAAACAGCAAAACCATATTAAGAGGTTAGAGAGAGAGATGAAAAGATACTCAAAAAATGAAGAGTTCGAGAAAGCTACTCAACTAAGAGATAGGATTAATGATTTAAAATATATTGGTCAAGATATAGACTTTACATACTACGATGATACTGAAAGCTACGAGAGCAGAAGATCTAAAGCTAGAAAGAGTAGTTTTAATTCTTTAAGTATTGAGTTAGGTATATCTAAATTACAAAGAATAGAGTGCTACGATATATCTAATATACAGGGTAAACATGCATATGGTTCTATGGTTGTAGCGATCGAGGGAAAGCTAGATAGAACTGAATATCGGATATTTAAAATAAAGGGTTTGGATACTCCTAATGATTTTAAAATGCTTAAAGAGGTATTAGAGAGACGTTTTAAACATAGTGAGAATCTACCTCAGCTGGTTTTAATAGATGGTGGTAAGGGACAACTAAACTCTGTCAAGAGTACAATACCAGAAAGTATATCTTTAATGGGTATTAGTAAGGGTAGGTATCTGAAAAGAAGGGGTAAAACATTACTAGATGAGTATTGGATATTTAATGGGAAAGAAATATTAAGAGTAGACATAGAGTCTCCTGAAATTTTGATTGATTTAAGGAATGAAGCACATAGGTTTGCTATCTCCCATTTTAGGAAAAAGAGTATAAAACAGTCTAAAAGTTCTAAATTAGATAGTATAGAGGGAATAGGAGAGAAAAGAAGGAAGGAATTAATTAAGACCTTTGGTGATATAGAGGGAATTAAAAAGGCTACGGAGGAGGAGATATATGAGGTTGTAAAGAATAAAGAGGTAGTAAAAAGGATTAGAGCTACTCTTTAGCTCCCATAGGTTTAATATTTTCAATAAGGTACTCTAATAGAGGGTTAACTTCATTGTTTGCTGATATAACATACACAATAGCATTGTATGTATTTGGTACTGTATATGCTACTAAGATATCTTCATTTTTTTGTAATGTAGATTTTAATCCTATGGTATCTCTAAAGGATATAGGTACGCTATTTAATACCCCATATTTAATTTCTTCTGTACTTTTTAATTCACAATAATCATTTAGTATAAAATCTAACTCCTTCGCCTTCCAATAACCTACTGGAAATATTTCTACAATATCTTCACTTCCAATTTTTTGAAAAGATACTGCTCTTAAGTCTTTCATATCTGTAGGAGAGTATTTGATAATATACTCTTTTGGTACTTGTATTCTCCAAGGATAATCTGGAAGCAAATCCTGTTTTTCGCTACTTGCCATTAACATCTCTCTTTCTATTTCCTCTTTAACTAAGTTAGCTAATGCACTTTGAGCATCCTCTACTGTAATACTTTCATACCAGACATCTTTAAATTTGGAATATATTCTTAGTCCTGTATCTTCTTTAACCCAATACTGTCCATACTTCTTATCTGGGCTTCCCAAAGGTACACTTTGTACAAACTGCCATCCTAAATCTGGCATGACTTCCAAATAGTAGGCCTCTACCTCTTCTATTGTAGTATCTTCAGGTAACCTGTATGCAGAGTTACCCTGTGAGAGGAAATCTTTAACAGTGGAATCGTCCATTCTATCTTGAAATATAAATTGGGAACCAGCAACAGTAGGGATTTCTTCTAATCCCATTACTTGTCCAATCTCCCCTTCTTTTTCTCCAAAGGCACTTTCTCTAAGTGAGAGAACAAACTTAATAGAGAAAAACACAAAGGAAGAGAAAAGTATAAAGGAAAGAGGTAGTAATATATATTTTAAATTCTTACTACTTCTTTTTTTTGCAGTAGAGTATTTATTTTTGTTTCTTTTCCTTTTAAAAAGGGATGATATCTTAAACTTTGGTTTTCTTCTTAAAACAGGCTTACTGTTTCCCTTTATAGACATTCTTACTCTACTAGCTTGTTTAACTTTACCTTTTTTCATATATATACAAGATTAATATGAATATACAAATATTTCAATTAATATATCTTGTATAGTATAATTATTCGTTTCTGCGGGATCGTCTAATGGTAGGACACCGGCCTTTGAAGCCGAGAATCATAGTTCGAATCTATGTCCCGCAACCATTATTCCTAAATCTATTTCCTATTTCTATTCTTCTTTGTAAGAAGGAATGCTTATTTAAAAACCCTATCTTTATTGATTTCCCTTTCTTAAGAACTAGCTTTTTATTCACATCTAGATTTCCAGAATCAATATTGGAGAGGAAAATTTTAGCTCCATTAGATTCTAATATAATTTCTTGACATTTTATTATGTCATTTAAGTATCTATTGCATACAACACCTGTAATTGAAAGTAAATCTGAGTCTAAGGGTAATATTCTTCCACCATTATTAAAATTAAAAGCAGTAGAACCTATTGATGTACTTATACATAATCCAGAGCCTTTTACCTCAAAATTCTTAAAGTCCCCATGTTGAGTAGTAATTTTAAAATTATGGTAACCCATTATACTTTCTCCTAAAACAATCTCATTAACTGCTTCTCCTATTTTTTTATTATCTAAATATACAGCTATTGCATTAGAAGAGAAATATTCTAACCTAATTTTATCATCTAAGAGATCTCGTAAGAATTTCTCATCGTTATGTATTTTATTCATTAGGAAATTGAAAGTCCCTAATGCTTTACCAAAGTAAGGGATATTACTATCTATTGTTTTATGTATAGCGTGTAGCATTGCACCATCACCACCAGAGACAAGATATATCTCAGGATTTGTTTCTTCCAATATCTGTGGGAATTTAGACTTAATCAACTTGAAAAAATCTTCTGTCCTTTCATCCTTATTATAAATATACTTTATTCGCATCCTCCCATTATACCAGAGTAAAAGTTTTTAAACTTTGTTATACTAAAAAGTATAATATGTTTTTTTAATACCCATGAGTAAAAAATATGTATATTTAATCCTTTTTAGTGGTATTTTTCTTTTTGCAATAATTGTAGGAATAGTATTAGGGAATTGTGATTGGTTTAAAAAAGATTTAGAAATTCCTAAACAAAAGGAGGATTCTTCTACTCAGGCTTTAATGTTAATGATTGAATTTGAAGGAACAGAGGGTTTGGTTAACTTTGTAAATGATATTAAGGAAAGAGATATACCGGGGGTATTAATAGTTAGTGCAGATTTTGTAGTAGAGAATTGTGAAGTAGTTAATACACTTTTGAAATATCATGATATCCAGCTAGCTGGAGTAAATTCCTCTAAACCCTTTTGGGATGTTCCATATGAGGAGCAACTAGCTACAATGAAAGATACTAAGGAAAAGATTTTCTCATGTACGGGTATTGATATTAAGATATTTGGATCTAGATATTTCGCATATGACGAAAATACTGTTAAAGCAGCACAAGAATTAGGTATAGATTATGTGTTTGCAAGGGGTACAACAGGTGCAAAGGCTACAATATATAAACCATTAGAATATGATGTAAAGATATTTTCTGTATCTAACGTGGATTCCCAAAACTGGGGTACAGGTAGTTTGTGTGACTATAGCTATTGGGCCAGAGAAGGAGTGGCTTCAGACTTTGAAAAAGAACTTTTTGGGGCACTAAAGTATGAAAAGATATCTCCAGTATCACATACATATATAGGAGGGCTAAAGAGATCTTGGAATGATGTATATTTAAAATTCTTTGATCAGTCAGATATAGATTGGGTAGATTTAGATACCTTTGGTGAGATAGATAGTAGTATGGCTTTTACTGATATACCAAGTAATAGGGAAGTACAGTATGAGACACCACATCCTGCTGTTCCTTTAGATGAAGAGGAAAATATTAGTAATCCCTGTGCTGTAGAGGATATTTCTGAGAGTGTAGATCCGCAGGAGGAAGTAAGTACAGAAGAGTTAGTAATTTTTCATAATGGTACAGGTCCTATGTGTATAGAGGCGTTAGCATTTTTTGAAAAGATGGGATATGAGTATACTCAATATTTAAATACAGATTCGGATTATTCTACAAAGCTTGGGGAGTATAGACAGGGATTTAATGTAAGTGAGGGAGAGTCTCCATCCTTTGAATATTACCCAATCATATTTATAGGCGATAGGGTATTTTCTGGTTTTAATGATAATATAGAGGAGATAATTGAAGAGATAATAGAAGGATAGAATATGTCAGAGGAGTTTAATATTCCTAAAACCGAAGGAGATTCTAAAATAGATAGTACATTACTAATAGATTGGGTTAGTAAGAATAGCTATGAAAATCTTGTTGAGGTTAAGGAGCGTCTAAGAGATGTAAATATCTCATATCCAAAGGATAAATGTGCATACGATGTTGATACAGAGACACTGTATCTTACTGATAATGTTATAACCCACAAATTAAATCATGAATTAGTACATCTAATCTCGCATAGGAACAGAGGTCAAGAGGATGAGAGAACTGGAATTCAAACTGATATGTTTACAGTATCTCCTAACGAAGCTCTTACAGAGCTTAGTACCTTAGTAATTACTAAAGGAGCATCATATATCCAAAGTACTGAGTTTAATCAGTTGATACAGGAGTATAGGGCTATTAACAATACAGAACCTGGGTATTTGTATGCTACGGAATACTTGATAAGGAGGGTAAAGGAGAGGAACTTGGATGAGAGGGAAATTAACCACTTAGTAAGTGTTTACCTATTTAAAGAGGGCAATGCTAAAAGTGTTGAAGATGATATTAAAAAGATATTAAAGATTGATGATTTAGAAAATGAGATAGAGGGATATCAGAAAGAGAAGGGATATGAGCTTTTAGGTGCTGTATGGGAAGAGTTTAAAAAGAATCAGAAATTTGAGAAATGGAATGGTACTATAGTGAATCTAGATAGTAGGAATATTACATTAATGGAGTTATTTAAACCGTTTGATTTAGCAATAGAGTTAAGATACCTAAGAGTATTTTGGAGTATTAATAAGAATAGGGAGAACTTTAAAAAAGAGATTGATAAATTAGTTGGTGTAGATAGCGATTTATCTATTGATATGTCATTACTATATAGCTTGATGAGAGAAAGAAATGATCCAGAGGTTGCTAAAATGATGCAGAAGTATATTGTTGGTAAATCAATGAAATTATATAGATCAGTAAACAACATTTCTAATTAATACTTCCATTTATTTAAAGGTATGATATAATGAAAGGTCTATGTTAAGAAAGGTGTTAAAGTTTTTAATGCCCTGTGTAGGTTACCTTCAAAAGTGTGCTTATCCGTAGTCTTTTTAATTATTATTTATTTAATAGAATGAATAACAAACTTTTTGTTGGAAACCTTTCATGGGAGACCACAGATGAGTCTTTGTCAGAGTTCTTCTCCACAGTAGGAGAGGTAGTAGAGGCAAAGGTTATTGTAGACAAATTCAAGAACAGATCCAAAGGATTTGGTTTTGTAACAATGGCTACAGACGAGTTAGCTGAGCAAGCAATTGAGCAGTTAAACGAGAAAGAGTTAGATGGTAGAGCTATCAACGTTTCTATTGCTAGACCTCCAAAAGAGCATAGTGATAGAGGTGGAAGAAGAGATGACTTCTACAGATAATCAGTATTAAACATATTGAAATCAATAAGAGCTGAGCTAAACCCTCAGCTCTTTTATTTTTTTAACTTCTAATTACTGATATACTTACATATATTAATATATAAATATTTACTGTATGTCTTTTCAAGAATTTTGGTGGGGTACATCACTAAGTAGCTATTTTAAAAACAGAAGATTTAATATCATCTGTAATACAATGGATTTAGATTTAGAGAAAAAGTTTTCTCTACTTGATGTAGGTTGTGCTACAGGTAAGGACTTTATACATTTTGTTGGTGATAGAGAGAATGTATCTATTACGGGTATAGATATAGATGACTATAAAATAGAACAAAAGAATGTAACCTTTATCAAAGGTGATGCAGAGGAATTAGAATTTAAAGATAATAGTTTTGATTTTGTAATCTCTATGGGTGTATTAGAGCATATAGAACCAATTGAAAAACTTTGTAATATGATTTCAGAAATAGATAGGGTTAGTAAATCATACTGTATAGTAGTACCTTGTATTAATACTAATATAGAGCCACATATAAAGCAGTATAAGTGGCAAATTAGAGATTTTAATAATAAAAAACAGATAAAGGGAGTAGGTGTTAATTACTTTAGTGATGATGCTTGGTTAAAGTTTAAAGGTTTTAGTAATGCTAAAACTAAAAGGTTCTGGTATATACCAGGGGTATTTTCTAATTTAATGATATATAAGAAGGGTTAGAGACTTAATTCCTTTATCCTATCTCTTAACTGTGCTGCTTTTTCAAACTGTAAGTTATCAGCAGCTAGTAACATCTTAGCTCTTAAATCTTTAATAAGTAACTTCTTCTGTCTCTCACTTAGTTTCTCTACCTCAATATCAAACCCTCTCTTAACCTTGTCTTCCTGTTCTACTAATGAATCTCTAATATCTTTTTGAATACCAACTGGTGTAATATTGTGCTTTATATTGTATTCTTCCTGATACGCTCTTCTCCTATTAGTTTCATCAATAGCGTATTTCATACTCTCTGTAATCTTGTCTGCATACATAATAACTCTACCATCAATATGCCTTGCTGCTCTTCCAATTGTTTGTACTAGGCTTGTCTTAGATCTTAAGAATCCCTCCTTGTATGCATCTAAGATGATAACTAAGGATAC
>CAYSEU010000019.1:0-13398 GCA_964430365.1 uncultured Candidatus Saccharibacteria bacterium | reverse complement strand
CATAGCCCTGAATTGTCAAAAAGTAAGTGGTTTAGGATATATAGGTGTAGATATAGCATTAGACATAGATAAAGGACCAGTTGTATTCGAGATAAATGCTAGACCCGGATTAGGTATCCAAGTAGCAAATCAAGCAGGTTTAAGGTGGAGATTAGAAAAAGTAAAAGATCTAAAGATTAAAGGTATTAGACACGGTATGAGAGTATCTAAAAATCTCTTTGGAGGTGAAATTGAGGAAAGTATAGAGGCAATTAGTGGTAGACAGGTATTAAATATTACAGAAAAGATATCTCTGTATGACAAAAGTACGGATATAAGTAGGATAGGCAAGTCTCAAAAGATTAAAAAGGAATTAGTAAAAGCATTCATGGATACAGGCGTACTTACCTCTAGAATAGATTCTAAATTAGCAAACCGTATTGGATATATTAATGCTCATAAGGAGTTTAATAAATTGGATGTACCTAAAAAGTTTGAAAGCTTTAAACAAGCACAGGAATATATAGATAAGTATGAAAGTAAAATATCAGAAAGTAAGGATATAAAGAGATTGGCAAAGATAGTAGAAGATGGTGATATAACAGTAAGGCCAGTATTTGATATACCAATAAAGATATTAGATAAAGTAAAGATAACTGAGTTTGTATCTACTCAATACTCTGATATACCTTACCAAGTTACAATTGGTAGGAGTGATCTAACAGGGTATCTAATAGATACAAGTAATACTTTTTAATATTTAAATATATCAATATATGTCTAAAACATATGAGGAATACTTAAAGATAGCTGGTAACGTACACCTAGCCTACTATATTGAGGCTGCAGATATATTAAATATTAAATATAAGGTTGTAGTACCATCTTTAATGGCTAAATTCGAAACTAATGGTAAGCATTGGTACATAATTAATACTGCTACACCTCTCACAAATACCACAAGTACAACCATTGCGAAAAGAAAGAACCTAACTAATATGGTACTTTCTGATTTTGATATACCTGTACCAAAACAAACACCACTATTAAGTAAACACGATGCAGTAGATTTCTTTAACCAATATAAAGACATCGTTATAAAACCCTCTCAACAGTTAGGGGGAAAAGGTGTAACATTGTTACCTAGGGATAAAGGACAGGTAATAAGGGCATATAAATACGCATTAAAGGAATCTAAAGCTAAAAGTGATCATAAAGTAATAGGCGAGGAATTCATAGAGGGAGAAAACTACAGGCTCTTAGTTCTAGGAAATAACGTAATCGGTATTGTAAGGAGAAAATCAGCATATGTAATAGGTAATGGTAAAGATAGTATAAAGAAGTTAATTGAGAATAAAAATATTGATAGAAAGAAAGATATCTTAAAACCAATTACAATAGATAATGAGGTTAAACAGAGACTCCGAAATTTAAACATCTCTCTTACCTCTATACCAAAAGCAAATGAAGAGGTAATATTAAGATATAACTGTAATCTTTCTACAGGCGGAACTACACAGGAGTGCTCTAAACAGACACACCAATACTATAAAGATATCGCTGTTAAAGCAGTTAGAGCCATAGGTACACAGTTTGGGGGAGTAGATATAATTACTCCTGATATTACTAAGCCTGCTAAGTGTGCAATAAATGAAATAAACTACAATCCAGGATTAAGAGTACACTACAAAGTAGATGAGGGAGAAGCGGTTAAAGTAGCAATTCCAATAATGGAATATATATCTAAGATAATATAAAAAAATATGGTACAAACAGTACAGGGTCTAAATCTAGAATCACAGTTTACAACAGTAAAGATATCCTTAGAAGGAGATAATATTGGAGATATTACTACCATATTGGATAGGATAGTATCCTTTCACCCCCTCTTTATTAAAGAATACTTAATCTCCCCCACCCTCCTCACTATAAGGTCTAAATTACCATTTCTTTGGAGAGAGTCTGCTCATACATTTGTAAACCTTTCTAAGAGTAAAATTACATTAGAAAAAGCACAACAGTATGTAATAGAAGAAGTAATAGGAAGAAGAATTAAATCTATGTCTACAATTCCTGTACTAGAATCTGCACATAATCAAAATATTGAAACTACACCAGCTGTATTAGACGATTTAATGATAAAAGATCTTAAGCAGGGATATAGAAGGATATTTAATAGATACTACCTTCTAGGATGTGGTAAGGGTTCTCAGATAACAGGTTCAATAGCTTCCTCTAGGGATGCATATATAGCTCAAAATATACAAAGAGATAAATGGTCTACTAATACAATGATTAAAAGATTAAATCTACCTCTTCCTAAGTGGGAAGTAATAGATAGTATAAGTCATTTAGAAGAGGTTTTCTCAGAATATGAAAAACCAGTCGTCATTAAACCAACTGGCTTAACAGGAGGTCATGGTGTTGTAGTAGGTATTAATACATTAGAGGAGGCTAAGAAGGCATTTAGATTTGCTAAAGAGGCAGGAAAGGGTAAAGCTACATGGCAAACTAAAGTAATGATACAGGAACAGGTAAAAGGGGAAGATTACAGGCTCCTAGTTATTAACGGTAAGTTAGAAATAGCTACGAAAAGAATACCCGCCTTTATTCTAGGTGACGGTAAGTTAAATATCAAAGAGTTAATAGAGAAAGAAAATAAAGATCCAAGAAGAGATACAACAAACCCAGCCCATATATTAAAGCCCATAGACATAGATGAGCCCCTTAAAGACTTCCTAAAAGAACAAGGCCTTACACTTAACTCAGTACCTAGTAAAGGGGAACAAATTAATGTAAGAAAGATAGCAAGTATGAGTCAGGGTGGTATTACACAAGACTTTACAGATTCCGTTAGTAAGGAAATTAAAACCATTGTGGAGAGCCTAGCTAACTCACTGCACGCCTTTACCTTAGGTGTAGATGTAATGTGTTTAGATCTCTCTAAACCTTTAACCAAAGAAAACGGTGCCATACTAGAAGTAAATACAATGCCAGAATCATATCTTAACTTCTACCCAATACTTGGTAAGCAGAGAGGCTATGTAGCAGATACATATACTAAAACCTTACTTAAGGAAAATGTATGTAAGAAATTCGTAGTAATAGGACAAAGTAAAGATGACCTACCTACTCTATTAAGAAGGAAATGGATGATTAAAAAAGAAGATACTGTAGGAGAAATAGTACAGGAAAGATATTACATTAACGGTATGTTAATGAATGAACAATCCCAAAGATGGAGATCCTTTGAATCTATCAAATGTAATGCTCTACTCGATGTAATCATAATACATCATAGAGATTGGGATGATGTAAAGGAGTATGGGTTGGGTTTTGATCATATTAATACTGTATTCATTACAAAAGATATGAATACAAACAAGGAATATATGAAAATATTAAAAAGGTATAAAAGGATGAAATTAATAGATAATATAAAGAAAATATAAGCATATGAATTACCTAATAATAGATAAAAAACAGAGAGTAAAAACAGAAAATGAGAACAATATAGCCACTACCAATTTAAGACTAACTGAGGAATTGGACAAAAAAGATATACTCTACTCCTTAGCATACTTTGATGAGCTTGAATTTGAGTTCATAAATGGTGAAACAGTGATAAGAGTAAAGGGTATGGATATTAGGAAATACAGTCATATACTACTTCGAGGACATGATTTACATAATCCAATACAATACCAGTTTAAGAAATATATTGTAGATTACATTGATCAATATAACGCAAACAACCAAAATAACAAAATATTGGTACAAAATTCTCAAGCTATTAAAAAATTACCCTATTACAATAAAATAGAGCTAGCTCTATTTTGCTCCAAACATAATATCCCTTACTTTAACTCTTACTTTAGAACAGATGGTAACTACTCTGCACATAGAGATGTATTAAATGCATTCCCCCTAATTATTAAAGATTACTCTGGAGCTAATAGATTAGAAAATATAAATGGGGAAGAGAAAATAAAAAAGAATGTATTTAAAATTGAGAATGAAGATGGGTATAGACAGGAGTATTTAAGAGATTTAGATCACTCTAGGATGTTTATACAGGAGTTCTCAGATAGTGCTCAGGATATACGAATATTTGTTAAGTTAGGCAAAGTAATAGCGGGATGGAGGCGAGAAGCAACGGATAGTTTCATGACGGTGAGCAGAGGAGAATACCATGAGTACAACAACCCTGAAGAAAAACTAAAAGCCTTCGCCCAAAATGTTTCACAAATCCTCGATGCAGACTTTCTAGCTGTAGATATTATGATGATGGGAAACAGACCATTACTACAGGAAATAAGTTTACACCCTGGATTTAAAGCATACGAAAATAAGACCCAAGATCCCATTAACATAGCACAAGAGATTATTACTGCTTTTAAGGATAATTAGATACCAGCCTTTTTAAATATACCCTTCCATAACTCTTTAGAAGGAACTATACCTGCCTTAGGAATTAATCCCTCATCTACCCATTCACACTGTTTAAAATCTATTTTACCCGCATATAATTTCTCATACATAGATTTATCTTTCTCTAACTGTTTTTTAACTTTCCTAAAACCTCTGAAGTACACTATATCTTTACAGTATATACCTGGATAACTAGTATCCCCTAGTCCTCTCTTCACTCTATATGTAACACTAAATGCTGATTTAGGAGGCAACACTCCTAATACACTGTTATACAGCTGTCTAAAGGTAAGCTTCTCTCCAATATATATACCCCATACCAAAGCAGCTTTCTCTTTTAACCATCCCAATGTTAAAAGATCCATATTAGATTCATTCCAAGTAGCTAATCCTTCCTCTACATCTAGGTACTCAGGAAGATTAGCCTTTCCTAATGCTTCAAAACCACTTCTAGAACCATTTACAGCCCTCAATACATGTGTACCTACCTCATGTACTAATGTTTTCTTTAATTTAAATTTACTTCTCTCTATACCCCCATCTACTAAGATCTGTTTCCTTTTAATACCTACCTTAACACCATTTTTAGCAATATTTTGTGACTTAGCGACACTCCATCCATCTAGATTCAGCTCCTGAAAAACAGTATTGAATACCTCTACTATCTCCTCATACCCTAAGATATCCTCCTTCTCTATCTTAGGATATTTAACAAGATTGTATCCATCTACCTTACCTCTTAATACTCTAGAAGCATTCCTAAAAAGAAGAGAGGATGGTTTACCATACTTCTTTAAGGAGATCTCTGTTACTAATTCGTTATTACCAACAGCATGCATTAAATCATTGGCATCTTTTTTAGACTCTATTAGTTGGATATAGAAGGAGGAAATTCTAGGATCCACATCTGTAATCTCTTTTAATGAGGAAAGGGATTTCAATATTTCTCTATTCCTATTTTTTACAATCTTATACTCAAACTGAGGCTCATATGTATCAGAGTTTAAGAATTTCTCCTTCTCTTGAGTAAGATTAATTGGTGTAAATACCAAACTAGTAGGTATCTTAAGTTTAGAAAGTAAGGCAGTAACCTCGCTTAGTTTCATAGATGTTTTTTCTGATTTAGTAAAAATACCCATATTTATGTAATTGATTTATTGAATGTAAATGTACGCTCACCTGTTGCCATTAATTCTAATGCTATACCAGTACCCTTTACAACACAGTACATAGGCTCATCTGCAACATATGCAGGAACACCTATTGCCTTTGCAAAAAGTTTATCTAAATTCCTTAGTTTAGATGTACCACCACTCATAGCTATTCCCCTATCCATTATATCTGCAGAAAGCTCAGGAGGTGTTCTTTCTAATACCCCCTTTATACTATTAATTATACTAAGTAACGGTCTTTTAACAGCAGTGGCGATATCATTAGAATCTACAGTAATAGCCTTAGGTAACCCTGCTCCAAAATCTCTACCTCTAACCTCCATACTCTTAGGATTTTTAGTATCAATTGCAGACCCTATCCTAATCTTAATATTTTCTGCAGTCTGTTCTCCAATTAATATGCCCTTTTTCTTTTTCATATAGTTGATAATTGCTTCGTTAATAGCGTCACCAGCTATTCTTAAAGAATCATACTCCACTATTCCATCTAAAGATATCACTGCTATCTCAGCAGTACCACCACCTAAATTAACAATCATATTACCTGAAGATGTCTCTATGGGTAAACCTGCTCCTAAGGCTGCTAGTAAAGGCTCTGGTAACATTGTAATTTGTCTTGCACCAGCATTAGTAGCTGCCTTTACTACAGCTCTTTGTTCTACTGTAGTTATACCAGCAGGAACACTAATTACTACATCTGGTTTTAAGAATCTAGATTTACCTAATGCTTTATTCAAAAAATATTTAAGTAAAGCCTCAGTTACTCTACTATCCGCTATTACACCATTTTTAAGAGGCCTCTTAGCAATAATATTATCTGGAGTCTTACCAATCATTTTTTTTGCCTCTGATCCAACAGCTATAACCTTGTATGTGTTTACATCTATTGCAACAACAGTAGGCTCTACGAAAGAAATTCCTTCTCCTTGTACAAAAACTATTGAATTGGCAGTACCCAAATCGATACCTATTTTCTTTCCTAACATGACCAGATTATACCAATTATATGGTGATTGGGATATGATATACTAGACGGAAATGAAAAGCACAGGGTACAACAAAAGATTGTTTACATTTATCTCTATACTTGCCTCTATATTCGTATATACAGGTGCAGTAGCCATATATTTCTATGCAAATGGATGGAGATTAGACCCACAAGGGGAAATCTTTATCAAAACAGGTGTACTAACAGTACAATCAGACCCTTCTCTTGCAAACATATATATTGAGGGAAAGCAGGAGGGTAGAACTCCTAAGAGTGTTAGCCTACCTGTAGGTACATACAATATATCTGCTTACAGAAGTGGATATATACAATGGGAAAAGAGTATTGAAATTAAGGAAGAGAAATCTACCCCTGTACATCCTTGGTTGATAAAGGAGGAGATTTTAAAATCTAATATATTCTCTCTTTCTGAAAAGATATATGTTAATAGTTGGATAGATGAAACCCAAAACTATATATATTTTTTAACAAAACAACCTCTTACTACAAGTCTACTATACAGATATGAGCTATATAGATTTGATATTAATACAACATTCTGGGATCTAGGTTCTAATCCCAAAATTGTACTTACACTAGATTTAGCCAAAGAGAGTAAGGTAGGATTAGAGCTTTCGCCTAATGGACTATTGGCTGTCCTACATATTACAGATACTACATCTACAAAAAGCTACCTACTAGATTCTACTCAAAGTAGTAATTTAGCCAGTATGAAGGAGTTAAACATCTCTGCTCTCTCTTCATATAAAATGAGTTGGTCTTTAAATAATCACTACCTAATGTTTGATTCTAATACAGACTTAATCTCATATGATATCTCTAAACAAACTAAATATCTCTTAATTAAAAAGGAAGAAGGAAAAACATATATATGGAGTACAGATGAACAGGGTTACTTCTATAAGGTGGATGAGAACACAGAGAATGAGAATGATGATGTATACTCATACCTCTTAATTCAACAACAAATGGATGGCTCAAATAGTAAGGTATTAGTAGATGATTTGTATTTCCAAAAAGATAAAGGGTATATAGAGCAGTATAAAGATGGTAGCAAAGAAGGTATGTACGCTCCATTTACTAACTCTCCACAAAGTACTAAGAGTGTAGGTAGATTACAAAGTGTTAGAATACACCAAGGGGCTAAAGGTATATATATTAGGACTGAAACATCTGCATATTGGTATAGCATGGATAATCAAAAATACTATCTCATATCCCCCTACCCTTCACAGTTTGTACAATTCTCTCCAGATAATTACAAATTAATATTTAAAGATACACAGGGATATAATGTATTTACATTTAATAAAGAGGATGGAGATCATACACAAGAGTTAGGTTCTAAAAATATTAAAGGCCTCGATAGTAATAGTACAAATGTAAATTGGATATCTAATTCAACATATATATGGTATGAGAGAGATAATACACTGTATATTGCAGATAAGGATGGGGACAACCAAGTAAAGATACTTAAGGATTTAGATACTCTTAAATATTTTGTAATAACAATATCTAGTGATAAGGTATATACCTTCTACTCTCAAAGTAAGGATACCTTTGATAACATCTATATAGATTCCTACCTATTTAGATAACCTACTCTTTTTCATCTTTACCTTCTCTGTAGCATAGAAATTCTTTTTAAAACCTCTACCAAACATCATTTCAGTATGTGCTTGAAGGTAAGGTATAAAACCAAACGTAAGCATCTGTACCGCTATTAATGCTACCTCTCCAAAGTCTAATATATTTCTCCATAGAGGCCACTCCTTTGGTATAGGGATTAACTTTCTTCTAAAGTAGATTAGGAATAGATTACATATAATTAGTAAACTTAAAAGGAAACTCATTGCGGTAGGCAAGTTGTAAGCTGCAGAGCTATAAGCATAGTCATTACTAAATACACCCAATAAATCTAATCCGATAGTCATAAGATAGACTACTGTAAAAAATAGAATGTAATTTTTAATAATGGCAAATACCATATGTAATTTCCAAGTAATAGACATATTCTTCTCATATATTAATGCTGCTAATGTTGTTGGGAATATGATAATACCCCATCCCCATCTATGCTGTTGTTTATAAAATGATTGATATGATTTAAGCATAGTTTCATTCTCTACGGCATCACTATTACTAGGCAAGTATACCTCTTCTCCTCTAAAGTTCCCCTTATACCTTACTACTGCATTCCAAAAGAATGTTGTATCATCTATACCTAACTGAGGATCCCAGTAATGTACTTCTTTTAAGGTCTTTAGATTAATCACATAGGAAGAGAATGTTGCCTTAGAACTAAATACACTACTTGAAAATGGAATAGTCTCATACTTTTCAGTTGTCCAGTTATGTATTGTAACTAAAGTTAACATAGTAGATTGAACCCTTATTAATATTGGTACTCTCCATATATTATTATTCAGCGTATATACAGCACTTGTATAGTATCTATGATCTGGATCATCTACAGTTAGATATTTATAAGTAATACCCGATAGATATTTAGGGTTAGGTCTTAAATCACAATCACATGTAATAAGCATATAGTTATGAATATCCTTACCCTCTTCCTCTAACCTCTTTACATACTTTCTCATAGCCCAATTAATATTAGCACCCTTAACACCTGCAGCCTCTCCCTCTATACCTGCAGGATGTACAAAATACTCCATACTAGCAAATAGGTGACCATACTTTTTCTTTAAGATTTCAAAATTAGGAATCTGAACATCCTTAGCTGTCCTCTCTTCCATAGCAACAACTACATGTATCTTTTTGCCACCTACGTCGCTCTTACTCCATGCATCAAAAGATGGATCTAAAATCTCCAACCCTTCTTTATATACAGGACATAGATATATATATTTAAGTTCATCAAATCTCTTCTGATTAGTTTCTTTGATTAACTTAAGAAAGTCTGTCTTAAGATCCCTTTCCATTCTTTTTACTCCAATAGCTATACCTACTACAAACTTAATTCCTCTATACACCCAGTAAATTATAAGATATGAGATATAGAATACGAACACCTCTTCCCAACCAAATATTGCAAAGATTAGGGGAGATAGAACAAAGAACCATATTAAACTACCTGGTAATATCTCTAATACTCTTCTTAGCCATAGAGGTGTTTGAGAGGGATACCCATCTTTTCTGTCTGGTGGTTTAAGTTCATCTACTGTCATATTCATATATGTATATAGTTAGAAATATTAACGGTATGCACCCGACCGGAATCGAACCAGTAACCTACGCGTTAGGAGTGCGTTGCTCTATCCTATTGAGCTACGGGTGCAATCCCCACCATTATACCATCTCCATACCTCTAATTTAAGGTAATAGATTAAGAAAATCATGATATAATGTAAGTTGTCATGAACAAGGAATATATAGAAATAAAGGGAGCTAAAGAGCATAATCTTAAAGACATTTCTTTAGATATACCTAAAAACAAGTTAGTTGTACTAACAGGTGTATCTGGAAGTGGTAAATCCTCACTAGCATTCGATACACTCTATGCAGAAGGACAGAGAAGGTATGTAGAGTCTCTCTCTTCATACGCTAGACAGTTTCTAGGACTAATGCATAAACCTGATGTAGATTCCATTACTGGTCTTTCCCCCGCGATATCAATAGACCAAAAGACTACAAGTAGTAACCCTAGATCTACTGTAGGTACAATTACAGAGATATATGGATATTTAAGATTACTGTATGGACACATAGGACAACCCCACTGTCCTACATGTGGTAGTGAAATATCATCTCAGAGTATTCAACAGATATCACAGAGGATATTAAACCTAATAAAAAAAGATAAAGAGAATATTCAATTACTCTCTCCCTTAGTAAAAAGTAGGAAAGGGGAATATACTGCCCTACTCTCAAAATTACATAGTAAGGGCTTTTCAAGAGTGATAATAGATGGTGATATATACCATTTAGATGATATAGAGGATTTAAATCTAGATTCCAATATTAAACATACAATAGATTTAATAGTAGATAGACTAACTTACAAAATGCTACAAGATGATAAAGAGTCTTTTAAGAAGAGATTAATAGATTCATTAGAACTAGCTACATCTCTTTCAGATGGTGAGATAAAGGTATTAATAGGAAGAAAGGAATATTTCTTTTCTGAGAAAAACACATGTTTTAAATGCCAAATCTCATACCCTAAAATTACCCCAGCCTCTTTCTCGTTCAATGCACCAGAAGGAGCATGCCCTAAGTGCTCTGGCCTGGGTATCATAAATGAGATAGATATAACTAAGGTATATAACCCAAACCTAACAATATCAGAAGGTGGGATATTTCCTTGGGGTAATAGGACTACTAAAGACTCCTGGACAAGGAGAATATTAGAAAGTGTAGCTAAGGAACATAACTTTGATTTACAAACTCCCTTAGGAAAGTATCCTAAAGAGATATTAGACCTAATTCTTTTTGGTAGTAATTCTAAACAGTCATATAGAATTCAATATACTAATAGATTTGGTAAAGAAAGAGTATATGATGTACAGTACGAAGGAGTCACTAATGAATTAGAAAGATTGTATAAAGAAACAGATTCTGAATATAGGAAAGCTGATATCGAGAAATATATGGCAGAAAGAGTATGTGATAGCTGTAATGGAGATAGATTAAAACCATACTCACTAGCTGTAACCATAGGTAAGTACAATATCATTGAGATGAGCAACCTCCCTATAGATACTCTTAAGAAATATATAGAGACACTACCACTAGATGGAAATAAGAAACAGATAGCACAACCCATACTTAAAGAAGTTAGTAGTAGATTACAATTCTTAATTAATGTAGGACTTAATTACATAACTCTCTCTAGGAAAGCAAATACACTCTCTGGAGGTGAATCACAAAGAATTAGATTAGCATCACAGATAGGAACAGGGTTAACAGGAGTACTGTATGTGCTAGATGAACCCTCTATTGGACTACATCCTAAGGATATTGATAAGTTACTAACCTCAATAGAGTCACTTAGAGATACAGGTAACAGTGTTGTAATAGTAGAACATGACCAAGAAACGATGGAAAGAGCTGATTGGATAATAGATATAGGTCCTAAAGCAGGAGAACATGGTGGTGAAGTTGTAGCACAGGGTAGGATAGATGATATTAAAAAGTCTGACTCCTTAACCGGTAAGTACCTTTCTAAGAGATTAAAGATTGGAGAAGATATAAATAAGGGCCTAGAGTTAAATATAAGCCCTAAATATATCTCTCTAAAGGGTATTACTACAAACAATTTAAAAAATATTAACCTCGATATACCTCTTAATACATTCACATGTATAACAGGAGTATCAGGAAGTGGTAAATCCTCATTAATAAACGATACACTCTATCCTGTATTAATGAATAGGAAAATGAATGGTAAGCAAATAGAGGGTAAATATGAAGATATAACTGGATTAGAAAATATTGATAAAGTAATTGGTATAGATCAAAAACCAATAGGAAGAACACCTAGATCTAACCCAGCTACATATACAGGAATATTTACATACATTAGAGATTTGTTTTCTCAAACACAGGAAGCTAGAGCAAGAGGATACAAGAGTGGAAGATTTAGTTTTAATGTAAAAGGTGGTAGGTGTGAGAAGTGTAAGGGCGATGGAGAGATTAAAGTGGAGATGCAATTTCTTCCAGATATGTATATTACATGTGATGAATGTAATGGTAAAAGATACAATGAGGAGGCATTAAGTATCGACTATAAGGGTAAAAATATAGCAGAAGTATTAGATATGACTGTAGACCAAGCCCTTAATATGTTTAAAGATATTCCATCATTAAAAAACAAGCTTTCCATACTACAAGACGTTGGTCTAGGATATATTAAACTAGGTCAATCAGCTCTAACTCTCTCTGGGGGAGAATCCCAAAGAATTAAGTTAGCTAAAGAGCTATCCAAACAGACTAGAGGTCATACAATATACATATTAGACGAGCCCACTACAGGTCTTCACTTCTACGATACTGACAAGCTTCTGCACTTATTAAAAAAGTTAGTTTCCAAGGGTAACACTGTACTCGTCATTGAGCATAACTTAGACATTATAAAATTCTCTGACTGGATTATAGACCTTGGACCAGAGGGTGGAGACAAAGGAGGAGAGATTGTAGTCCAAGGTACACTTGATAATGTAAAAAATTCTACTAAAAGTTACACTGGAGAATGGTTGAGAAGAAATGGTTTCTAGAGTGAAAATTCCGTAAACGATATCTAATAGCCACCTCTATGTTTTTAGAAAGTGCATGAGTGTAAAATAATACACCACCTAAAAGTACCCTCTAAATATAATAATTGGTAAGGGTATGTTCAAAAATATTGACATTGATGTTCATGCCATTGGAACAGAATACAGACTGTGTAAGACTTGGAATTTCTTCACGTTTCACTAATATGGAATAGCAAATACCCACTCCTTTGTACTCTCTTTACCACAATATATACACTTACCACTACCCTCCTTAGAAAGGCATCTAGTGGTAGCCTTAGTATCATATTTAATACCATCTTCACACTCTTTACTACCACACCAGTAGGACTTAATAAAACCTTTCTCTGCTAATAATATCTTTTTAAACTCATCATACGACTCTACAGTATGTGTACCCTTCTTTAATATCTCCATAGATCTTCTTAGTAACGATTCTTGTATATCTATTAATAGCCTCTCTATCTCCCCTACTATATTATCTACCTTAATCTCTCTTTTCTCATTTATATCCCTTCTTACTATAGTAACAGACTCTTTATCTATA
>CAYSEU010000018.1:0-13820 GCA_964430365.1 uncultured Candidatus Saccharibacteria bacterium | reverse complement strand
AGGCATTTATAGAGGGTTGTTTCTGTCCAGGGTTTTGTAAAAGAGTATGAACTTTAAACTTATTCCAAAGAGATTGAGACCTTATACTCGCTATCTGTAAATCCTTTCTAAAGGTTCCTTTCATTAGGGATTCCCTTACAATTTAATCTATTCCTGGTATATGGAAATCTTTAGTAAACTCCTTTACTTCCTTTTTAATTAAATTAATATTTTCCTTAGAGGTATCTCTCAATACCCTATTAATATATTCAGAGATTTTAACCATATCCTTCTCTTTCATACCTCTAGTCGTAATAGCGGGAGTCCCTATTCTAATACCTGATGGGTCCCATGGTTTTCTTTCATCATGGGGTATACTATTCTTGTTTACAGTAATATTTACACTCTCCAATATATCAGATACTTCCTTCCCACTCATATTTACACTCTTAATGGTATCTACTAAGAAAAGATGATTATCAGTACCACCTGATACAATATTAAAACCTTTATCAATTAATGAATTAGCTAAATCTTTAGATTTGAGTATTACCTGTTTTGAATACTCTTTAAACTCATTACTCTTAGCTTCCTCTAATGCCACTGCTATACCTGCTGTTGTATGGTTGTGTGGACCTCCCTGAAGACCAGGAAACACGGCTTTATCTATTACCTCTCCATAGATCCCATTACACATAATAATGGCTCCTCTCGGCCCTCTTAATGTTTTATGTGTTGTAGTTGTAACTACGTCTGCAATACCTATAGGGGAGGGATACTGTCCTGCTACAATCAATCCAGCTACATGGGATATATCTGCCACTAATATTGCTCCTACTTCATCCGCAATCTTTCGAAACTCTTTCCAATCAATTACTCTTGAATATGCACTAAACCCACTCCATATTAATTTAGGTCTATGACTAATTGCTAATTTCCTTACCTCATCGTAATTAATATATCCATTCTCATTTACACCATAACTTACGGAATTAAAATATTTACCACTAATGGATACTTTAAAACCGTGTGTTAAATGCCCACCAGCAGAAAGACCCATACCCATTGTCCTATCCCCTGGATTTAAGAATGCTAGATGCACAGCTAAGTTAGCAGGAGATCCAGAGTATGGTTGTACATTAATATGATCTGCTTTAAATACTTCCTTTGCTCTTGATATACACTCATTCTCTATCTTATCTATATATTCATTACCACCATAGTACCTTTTATCGGGATACCCTTCAGAATATTTATTCGTTAATATACTTCCCATTGCAGTAAGGACAGATGGGGAAACATAGTTTTCAGAAGCAATTAACTCGATACCTTCTCTCTGCCTCTTACTCTCATCTTCAATATATTTAAATATTATATCTTTAGACATCCTTTTTATACATCTCTAACAAATTACTAAGTAAACAAGCTATGGTCATAGGGCCTACACCACCAGGTACAGGAGTAATATATTCGACTATATCTTTTACACTTTCAAAGTTAACATCACCTACCAATTTACCATCACTATCCATATTAGTACCCACATCTATTACAATACTTCCCTCTTTTACATACTCCATATCAATATATTCTGCCTTACCTATACCTACTACTAAGATATCTGCTCTCTTACATACCTCTTTTAGATCTGTCGTGTGTGAATGACATATGGTTACAGTAGCATTCTCATTTTGAAGTATAGCAGCTGTAGGTAGTCCTACAATATCACTCCTACCTATTACTACAGCACTCTTACCATCAATTTCTATTTTATACTCCCTAAGTAATTCTAATATTCCCTTAGCAGTAGCAGGAGCAATAGCGGTGGGATTATTTTTAAAAAGTTTACCTAAATTAACAGAAGTTAAACCATCTACATCCTTACTAGGTAAAATATTTTCTAATATGTTTTCTTCATTAAGATGTTTAGGTAGTGGTAATTGAACCATTACCCCATCTATAGCACGATTTTCATTAATATTCTCTATGAGTCTAAGTATTTCTTCCTCAGTTGTATTCTCTTCAAATCTATGTACTTCACACTGTATACCTAACTCTTGTGCTTTTTTAGATTTCATTTCAACATATTTCTGACTACCGAAATCATTACCTACTAGTAATATATCTACTCTAGGAGCTCTCTTTCTAGATGAGATATATTCATCCACTTCTTTTTTAATCTTTTCTGATATTTTTAAACTTGTTTGTTTACCATCTAATATTTTCATATTTGTATATATGTAAAAATATATTCCTATGTATTTTACAGGATATTTAAATATTTATCAGTCAGAAATATTTACTCAGTATCTCTTACTGCTGTTACAACTGTTCTTTTAATATTTGCTCCTGCTGGCCAACATGTCATTAGAGTTAGGGTATCTTGTGATAGATATTTACCCAAATATTTTACTTCACTAGGATCCACTATATTCACTTCTAATACAGAGTAGTTAAATATCTCTCCTTGATAGCTAACATATATTTCATCATTTTTTTCTAATTCATTTAGTAAGTAGAAATATACATTGTATTTTCTTCTTTCATAGAAGTTAACAGCTGAGTGTGCAAAGAGGAATACATTACCCTCTTGGCTAGGAAGTGCTGTCCCCTTGGCATGTGCTACTCCATATATTAGTGCATTTGTATATTCTTCCTTATCATACGGATCTACATTCCTAATTACCTTAGCATTAGCCTGTATCTTAGGTATATACAATCCGAACTCTTTATCTACAAAAACTAACTTAGTATCCTTTTTAATCTCAGTAGTAATTTCTTCTTTAGTAGATATTTCTACTTTAATTTCTTCTTCCTGTTTTGGAGAAAAGTAATATTCAAGATATGCAGATATTACTGGCATATATGTAAATATTAATACTGATATTCCTCCCAAAAGGAGTAGGACACCCAAATATTTTAGATATCCTACTTTTGATTTACTTTCTTCTTTTAACATATATATATCCTACACTAGAGAGTATTACTACTCCAAAGAATATGATTACATACTTGTATTCACCCCAGAACGACTTATCTTCTTCATCTTTACTTCCTCCATCCTCATCGATTGTAGTCTCTCCTGCTACCTCCCCATTTTCATCTACTACTTCCTCTCCATTGCCTCCTGTACCATCTGATCCGTCAGCTACAACCTCTTCCCCTGCTACTCCCCCATCTTGGTCAGTATCTGTACCAGTTCCTGTTGGTGTAGTTGGTGTCGCTGGCACTATTACTACAGTTACAATATCATCTGTAACAAATGAAGATGTGTTGTTAAATGAATCTACGGATCTAATAGCGTAGTAATATTCTGTAGAACAGTTTGGTAAAGGAGTATCTGTATATATAACCTCTACATTAGGTCCTACACTCATTTCCTTAATCAATGTAGATGCATTTGCAGTGAATGGTTGGGTGTTAGATCTAAATATCTGTACCTTAGATGTTTGACCATCATTTGCTGTTTTAAATGTAAGGGTATTTGAACATGTTCCCTCTGATTTAGAATAGTTTGTTACTGGAGATGGTTTTGCTAAATCAACTGCAACACTAACTGTATCAGAGGTAGCACTTTGGGTATCTCCCTGTACTTTAGCAACTACATAGAAGTCATATGTTCCACTTGTCGTTATTATTGTACTATCAACTACACAGTTTCCACTGTTAGCTGTATATACTGGACCAAAAGCTACTCCTCCTTCATAGCATTGAACTTCTAGTGGTCTTCCATATATATCTAATGCAACAAACCCAATCTTAAAGTTATCTACATTAGTTGGAGTTTCTGGTTTTTCAATCTGTACATTAATATCACTGAATGCATATGTTGATGTAGGTTTTACAAATGTAAATACACCTAAGAGTAATACTCCAGCTACTATTACTAAGTTTTTAATCTTTCTTTTAGGATTAAATACTAAGAGAACAAAACCTAATATCATAGATATTAATGCTCCTAATGTTAAATATGTCTCTGCACCTGTTCTAGGAAGCTCTATTGAAGCTCCTAGTACTTCTCCCTCATCTATACCGGGTTCCTCTATAACTAGAACTTCTGTTCCTACAAAGTTAGTATTGTTATCTGTCATTGAGATTCCAAGTACATCACCATTTGCACCAGAGATTAATGATGTTGCATATGTATATGCAATATCTTTATACAATCCTGGATCTTGTAGGAGCGATACCTTAGTAAGGTAGGTAAGAGTAATTACATCTCCTTCTTCCATATCTCCTAGTGACCACATTGCTGGAAGATTTCCCTGATATACTGGTTCAGGTACTGAGACAGGACTACTTGTCCATGATCCTGCTACATACTTAAATCCATCTGGCATTATATCCATTACTTTTACATCTTTAAGTATATATGTACCACCATCATCTTCAACAACTGGTGCTTCTACTATAATTGTATATTTAACATATTCTCCTGCATATATTCCTAATAGATCACTATCATTTGTTTTAGTTATCTCTAGCTCTGGTTTTACTATCTCGTTGTAACAGGTAACCTCTTTTGTTTCTCCATTATCTACGTGTATGGAAGATTTTTCTGGACTAGATATCGTGAATTCCCTTAGTGAGTAGTCCTGTTCAATCTCTCCAGACCAACATCCATCAAATCTATATCCATCGAGAGGTATTTCTGAGATAGAGTGCCAACCTGAATTGAGTAAAGCGAAGGTTGCACTTTGTGGATCAACCTGCGTATCGCTAATATGCTTGTATCCCTCGACATTATTATCTAGAGTCACATCAAATATATCATCAGAATATATATCAACAGGTTCTCCCTCTCCTTTCATAGTTACATCCTTATGAACTATTATGGTACCTGGTAAATCTGTATTAACAATTGTACATACTAAGTTAACTCCTTCATTAAGAGTAACTTCTTCACCTAATTCTGATGGACACCCACTTCCACTCATTGATACAAATTCATATCCTTTCATACCTTCTTCATCTAGCTCATATGGCATATTTGCCTTTACATTGAGCGTTTGACTAGAATCAACTTCTGTTGCCCCTATGGTTAGACCAAAGTCATCTACTCCTGCACTACCTCCATAGTTTATGTCTAATTCCTTAATTAGAGTTATTGTTGGAGCTATATCATTGTTGTAAATAGTACATGTAGCACTACCTCCATTTGGAACGAATACATCTGTGCAGTTTGAATATCGTGTAGAGTAACCGTAAGTTTGATTCTCTTCAACTGTATATTCACCTGAATTTAGGGTAAATTCATTCTGACAATCACTCTCGAATGATATTGGATCTCTTCCATTTATAGTAAAGTCGAAATCTCCACATGTTTCATTACCATTATCATCTGTTGTAAGAACTTTCTTAACAATTAATTTACCCTGTTGATCATCGTTAGTGATTGTACATGTAATGTCATCTCCCTCATCTAAAGTTACTGTACCACCTAATACCCCTGGACACTTTGGATCCCCAGTTATAGATGTAAATGTGTAACCTGATAGTAGAGTCTCATTTAATGCATATGGTGTATTAGACATATATGTGTGCTCTGATCCTGAAAGTACTTCTTTACCTCCAACTGTAAGATCAAAGTCATCAGCTACTGCCTTTCCTCCATTATCATTAATAACTGTTTTTATTAATGTAAGTTTAGGAGCAATATCATCATTTGTTATCGTACAAGTCTTATTATCTCCTGGAAGCAATGTAATACTACCATCTTCTGAACAATCTCCTCCCCATACTGAAGCCACATACCCTTTTACTGGTAACTCAGAAGCAACATATTTTTTATTAGCAGCTAAGGTATATGTAACACCACTTACTGCTGGTGTTGAGTCTATGAATAGTGAAAAATCACTTACTTCTTCATTTCCTCCATTATCTGTTATTACTTTTTTCACAAGAGTAAGCTTTGGTGCTATATCATCGTTAGTCACTGTACAGGTTACATCCTCATCTAGACCAAGAGTTAATTTATTCCCATCTAATATTCCTCCATCACAAATCCAACCTTTTGATTCATATCCTGAGACAGAGGTCTCTGTTAAGGTATATTCTACACCTGCTTTTACAGTATGGAATATTACTGAGTCTCCTGAATCTGCAAAACTTCTTTCTGAACCTGTTGCAGAGAGAAGCCAACTGCTAGCATCGAGTAAACCTCCATCATCATTATCTACTTTCTTTACTAGCTTCAATGTTGGAGCTACATCATCATTTTCAATTGTACATGAGATATTCTCTCCCTCATCCAGAGTTAATGTACCTCCTAATACTCCTGGACACTTTGCATCTCCTGTAATATCTTCAAACTCATAACCGGATAGTTGTGTCTCATCTATTGCATATGATGTATTTGAATCATATTCATTAGTTACCCCAGAGAGAACTCCACTACCTCCGACTGTTAGTTTAAAGTCATTAGGTTGTGCTTTCCCTCCATCATCATTTACTACTGTTTTTGTGATTGTTAGTTTTGGAGCTACATCATCATTCTTAATCGTACATGTAATATCATCTCCTTCATCTAACGTTATTGCTCCTCCTAATACTTTTGGACATTTTGAATCTCCAGTTATAGATACAAAATCATATCCTGTTAACTGAGTCTCATCTATTGCATATGCCTTGTTTGAATCATATTCATTGGTTACTCCTGAGGGAACTCCACTACCTCCTACCGTTAGCTTAAAATCATTAGGTTGAGCATTCCCATTATTGTCATTAACAACATTTTTAATTATTGTTAACTTCGGTGCTACATCATCATTTTTAATTGTACAGGTAATATCATCTCCCTCATCCAATGTAACTGTTCCACCTAATACTCCTGGACACTTTGCATCTCCAGTAATATCTACAAATTTGTAACCTGTTAATTCGGTTTCATTAATAGCGTATGGAGTATTAGACATATATGTGTACTTTACACCTGAGAATACACTACCTCCTCCAACTGTTAGATTAAAATCATTTGGTTGAGCATTACCACCATTATCATTAACAACATTTTTAACTACTGTTAACTTAGGTGCTATATCATCATTTTTAATCGTACAGGTAACATCATCTCCTTCACTTAAGATTACTGTATCACCAAGACTCTTTGGACATTTCTCATCTCCTGTTATTGATACAAAGTTATATCCAGTTAACTGTGTTTCATCTATTGTATATGCTACATTTGAATCATATTCATTTCTAACTCCTGAGAGTACTGTATCTCCTCCAACTGTTAGTTTAAAATCATTTGGAAGTGCATTACCACCATTATCATTAACAACATTTTTAATTAATGTTAACTTTGGTGCTACATCATTATTAGTTATCGTACAGGTTACAGTCCCATTGTATGGAATAACTAAATTCGTACAGTTATCATATGTAGTTGTATACCCACTAACCTGTGGTTCTGTAATACTGTGAGAGAGTCCTGCGTATTTGACAAATTCGTTCTCTTCATCTACTTCAAATGGAATTAAATCTCCTCCATCAATTTGGAATGAGAAATCATCAGCTTCCATTGATCCACCGTTATCATTAACAACAACCTTCTTTACAATTAATTTCCCAAGATCTCTAGTATTGGTAAATGTACATTCTAAATCTTGGCCTGATACTAAATCAGCATCAAAGCTTTCAGTTGCACTATATGTTTCCCCATTATTACATTCTAATGAGGTAACATGATAGTTTGTTTTTTGAGTCTCAGAGATTGTATATGAGCCTGGTAATCTCTGAACTTTTGAACCAGTACTGTAATCCCCTACACCATCAATATCCCACTCCCAGTTTGTTGCTCCTTTTACATCTACGCTATCATCTAAATCACCATCTCCATTTTCATCAACATTCTTAAATATTGTAATTGTTGGATATTTAACATTAACAAAATCATTATTACTATCATTCTCACCTGGTTCTAAGGTAACATCAATTGTAAGACCAGAGAGTTGTACCCATCCTAGTACTATTACTTCTTTTAATTGGTAGTTACCTGGTACTAGATTCTCAAAGGAGAATACTCCAGCTATATCCGTTATATCCTCATCTATTTTATTCCCATCCTTCCATAACTCTATTGTCCAACCAGATACTGGTGTTCTACCATCCGTTGTTGCAACTAATCCATCTGGATCATTTAACTTATGGCCTGAAATATTTCCTCTCTTAGTATTCGTAATTAAACAGTATTCTGTTTGTCCAGGACCTACATATATATCTTTACAAGTATTACTTGTAAGATCCCATCCAAAAGGAACTGTTTCTGATACAGAGTAAGTACCAACAGATACTGTATAGTCCTTGTCTGAAGTATCAGAGATTGTTCCACTTCCACCACCATCAATTACACCATCTAGAGTACTTGCAGATATTCCAAAGACCTCTCCATCACCACTTGGGTATGTTGTCTTTTGAACAATTAGATGACCTTCATCAGCAGCATTACATAGTGTAATTTCAGTTAAACTGCTATCAATAACATTAATATTTGCAGGAAGACTCTTGTAAAGAGGATCCGTAGGTAAATTGTCGCAATTAAAATCAGCTCCTACTGTATTAGGATACCAACCCACAAAGGAATAATTTGGTATTTGAGTTTCGGTAATAGTATGTGAACCAATTAAGATATTGCCTTCTGTTGTACCCATATCATAAGGAGTACTTTGATTACCATCTAGAATCCATTTGTATGTATTTGGATTCTCTGTCTCAAAAGATCCATTACCATCAGAGTCTAAAAGTTTATTAACCTTTATTGATCCTGTATCTTTTTTATTAGTAATCGTACATACAATATCATCATCTTTATCTACAGGAACAGTAAGAGGGCTTGTACTTGTTAATGTAAGAGGATCTCCCCCATTAAATGTCTGCAAGCCTCTGTCTACACATGAGATAACAGTAGAATAGTTGTCTAAACTAGTTCCACACCCATCAACATTCTCTCCAACGATATGAGTATCTCCAGGCACATCACTTGTTCCTGCCCCTACGGTTAGCTTCCCCGTAGTACCACCATCTCCAATACAAGAGTCAGTTCCTCTATTATCCACATACAAATTGAAAGTTCCAGAGTCACTAGAAGGTACAAGGTTTTTCTTAACTTCTATTTCTGCACTATATGGAACCGTAATAGGGACAGTAAATCCTTCCGGAGGACAGTTACACTTAGATGTTGTTCCTGGATATGCATCATCAGGTCCAGTACAGTATTCTCCTTGGGTTGATTGATGATCCCAACTAGTACAGTACGGGAGGTTTAGAAAATTATCTCCATCTGGGTCAAGACATACTGCTGTGAGTTCAACTTCTGGAGAAACTGCTGCACTACTACTTAGATCTCCACAGTAATCATTATCATAATTATACCAAGGTGGCTGTGGAGAATTTGGTAATGTTGAAACAGAACAAACACCAGTTCTAGCAGTGGATTGCCCTTCAGTTGCGAAGTAAAGACCAATATCATATCTTTCATTTGCTGTAGATTGAAGCTCCCATTTTGCTTTGAACTCAACCGTATCACCAACGAATTGACACCCATCGTCAAGAATTGTCACCCCCGTTACACTACTTAAAGACACATCATTTGCAGTACAATTTAACGAACCTCCTGCAGCATCTTCTATACACATACCATGATCATTAGTCATAGGTTCCGTGACAACGGGAGTAGCTTCTTGTGCAGTTGCTACTAAACTTCCATTTTCAGAAAGTCCAATTAATTGGCTAATTGAAATTACAGACGGGGTAAATGAATAAAAGATAATGAAAAAAGAAACAAAAATCCTATATAAAGATTTCTTATAGAATCTCTTCATGTATATAAATAAAAAAATAATTTACATAAATCAGAGATTAATGTTGTTTAGATGGGCAGACCTAGAGATCAACACAATCTCTATCTCAAATTACTATTAGGTCTTGTAGCTTATAACTTTTAGTAGAGATACCTCAAGAAAGCCCTAGGCTACTATATATAGTGTAATTATATATCTCTTTATAAAAAGAAGTCAATTCGTTAAACATACGAATATCTTTATACAAAAACTACTGATTATACTTAACCTCTTTGTAGAATTTACCCCTCTTTTTTAACAACTCTTTCCAATCTCCTCTCTCAGTAATATGCCCCTTCTCTAATACATATATACTCTCAAACATATCTAATACATCTGTATCCCTACTAATTAGAATTACAGTTTTATGAGGACCAGCAAATTTCAAAACACCTTTAATTATACGCTCTCTAGAAGGGCCATCTATGAAAGTAAAAGGCTCATCTAATATGAATACATCCCTATTCCTATACAACATCCTTGCTATTGCTAACCTTTGCCAATATCCGGGAGATAACTCTTTACCATCTAGATATTTACCTAACTTAAGAGTATCTGAAATTCCTTCTCTTTTCATAAAAGTATCTATCTCACATACCTTTATTACCTTATTATACAAATCCCTATTAAATTTCTTCTTCTCTCCCGTTAATGTAATATTCTCTTTAATACTAAAACTGTAATTAACAAAATCTTGGAATGTAACAGCTATTTTCTTTTTTAATTGTCCCCTATCTAACTCCCTTACAGAGTACCCCCCTATTAAATAATCTCCAGAGGTAACCTCATACAACCCTGTTAATATCTTTACTAAACTACTCTTACCGGAACTATCTCCCCCAAAGAATGCGACTTTCTCACCAGCTTTAATCTTTAAGGATATATTTTCTAAAACCTTTTTATCAGGTTCATCAGGATATGCAAAGTCTAATCTTAAAAGTTCTAAACTTGGAGTTTTTCTTGATAGTCTAGATATTCCAGGATTAATATCTCCAAAACCAGGGAAGTCTATGAAATCAAAGTATTTAGAAGCGTATGACAAATGATTATCTAAGAGGGAAAGAGTATTAAATACATGGTATGAAGAACCGTATACAACATCTACATAGTTAAACAGGGCACTAAAGCTACCTATGGATATCTTATTTCTAATTGTATATGCAAGTAGGTATACTATGTATCCATATTTAAAAAGCTGTCCTGTTATAGAGCCAAATATCTCATCTATTGTAAAATGTTTTCTCTTAAAGAAAAGACCCTTAAGATATTGATCTCTAGATGAGACAAATTTCTTTTTAAGAAACTCATATGTGTTATCTACCCTTAACTCATTAAAGTTCTTAATATCCATACTTAGGGTTGTATAGATGTAGTTAGTAAGTTTTAACAAATCCATCTTCTTATCATCATATATCTGTATTAATTTCCTATTAAAATGACAAAGAAGTACCTCTGGGATTACAAATATTACAAGTAATAATACAGACCATCCTAAATGTGAATACAAAATTATTAATGCTGTAATACCCCTAGCTAATTGATATACGATTGTAGAAAAAGATTGGTAAGAAAATATTAGGCTAGATATTGAGTAACCAGGAATATATTCTATTAGATTCTGTAAAAGAGGTTTTTCAATATCTTGAAGATTAGATCTAGATATTTTATTCATTACTTCTACATTAGTATCTCTCCATACCTTATCTGTAATATTATTACTTAAATTATTCCTTACTTTATTACCAATAGAGACAAATATCCAAAGTAGTAAGGATATACATAGAAGGAAGAATGAGTCTGTAGATATATATTCATAGATATTAAAACCTTGGGATTCTCTAATTACATTAATAGTAGCATCCAAAAATAGTCCAGCGACTGTAATACCTACCATTTCAGATATTGTAACTATTATGAATAGGACATCCCTAATTACGACATCTTTAGTATATCTACCGTAAAAGAATTTAATAACTTGCCACAAAGTCTTTACTTTATTCTGTATAATACTGTTCATCTTAAATCTATAATATCATGTATAAGTGGTTAGAGATAACAAGTATTTAGAAAATTTACTATATGACATTTGGGAGACACATTTCTGTGATGTAGCTAGATTAAACCTAGTTACTATTAAATATGGTAGACACTCTAAAAGACAGTTAGGAAGTATAAAACTGATTAAAGATAGTAAGACTTTTGATAGATATATAAAAAAGTATAAACTTAATAGAGAGGTATTTGAAAATCCTTCGGTATCTCTAATTACAATTACTAGATACTTCTCATATGATTACATACCTGAATACGTTATCAAGGCAACAATAGTACATGAGTTATGTCACTATACCCATGGATTTAGCTCTCCTTTAGAAAGGATCTATAAACATCCTCATAGGGGAGGAGTAATTAAAAAGGAATTTCAAAAGAGAGAACTCTTAGATATATATACTGATTCTAAGAAATGGATAAAGGAGAATTGGTTAAAGGTAGTCACATAAAAAAAGGAGGGATTACCCCTCCTTTTTCAATACCACTGTATTACATCATACCATCCATACCATTTGGCATAGGAGTATGAGAATCTTTCTCATCCACTATCTCTGCTACTACAGCCTCTGTAGTTATTAGCATAGTACCAACAGATGCTGCATTTACTAATGCTAATCTAGTCACTTTAACAGGGTCTATAATACCTTCCTTAAGCATATCTACATATTTATCTGTTTTAGCATTGTATCCCATATTACCTTTACACTGAGATGCTACTACAGCCCCATCTTTACCGGCATTCTGTGCTATCTGTTTTAAAGGCTCACTTAGAATACCTTTGAGTATTTCTAAGCCTAACTGTTCATCAGCATCTTCAAATGTAATACCATCTAATACCTCCTTCGCATTGTGATATGCTAAACCTCCACCAGCAACTACTCCCTCTTCAATAGCGGCTCGTGTAGCATTAAGTGCATCCTCTACCCTTTGTTTCTTCTCTTTAGCTTCTACTTCTGATGCTGCTCCTACCTTAATTACAGCTACCCCACCAGAGAGTTTTGCTAACCTCTCTTGTAATTTCTCTATATCATAATCAGAAGATGTCTTTTTAATCTGAGCTCTAATCTCTGCAACCCTACTTTTAATATCTGTTTTCTTTCCCTGTCCCTCAACTATTACGGTCTCTTCTTTACTTACTATTACCTTTTTGGCACTTCCTAAATCTGTAAGACTTACAGAGTCTAGTGTCTTACCAACTTCTTCTGATATGAATTCTGCTCCTGTAACTACTGCAATATCTTTTAACATCTCTTTTTTCCTATCTCCAAAACCAGGTGCTTTAATAGCGACTACATTAAGAGTACCTCTTAATTTGTTTACTACTAGAGTTGCTAATGCTTGATTTTCTATATCATCCGCAATTATTACCAATGGTCTGTCAGCTGCAGATAAAACCTTCTCTGCTATAGCTTGTATATCTTGTAAATTAGAAAGTTTCTTATCTGTAACAAATATATATGGATTATCCATTACTGATTCTAAACTCTCTGAATCTGTAACAAAGTATGCACTCACATACCCTTGATCAAACTGCATACCCTCTGTATACTCTACTTCATCATCAAAGCCTTTTGCTTCTTCTACTGTAATCACTCCATCTTTACCTACCTTCTCAAATACCTTACCTATCATATCTCCTAACTCTTTATCATTGTTAGACGATATTGTAGCTACCTGGGATATCTCTTCTTGATTTTTAATCTTTTTTGAAGATCTTATTAATTCCTCTACAACTATATCAACTGCTTTATCTAATCCTCTTTTAAGTGCTATTGGGTTAGAACCTGCAGTAACATTTCTAAAACCTGCATTAGCTATGGCTTGTGCAAGTACTGTAACAGTGGTGGTACCATCTCCTGCTAAATCATTTACTTTCCTAGCGGCTTCTTTAAGCATTTCGACACCTACATTTCTGAATGGATCCTTGTCCTCTATTTCCTTTGCCACTGT
>CAYSEU010000017.1:0-14261 GCA_964430365.1 uncultured Candidatus Saccharibacteria bacterium | reverse complement strand
TCCAGCATCCAAACTTTTTGTGATATTGCATTAAAATTTCGCCATTCTCATTTTGAACCCATAGCCACACTCCTAGGTGATCTTTTAAGTCTGATTCATTATAGTGAGGTTTTTCCTTCATATCCAAAAGTTTAAAATTATTTGTTATTATACATCAAAAATGCTGTGTAATGGTGGGCGATACTTTCAGGCATGGAACTTAAAAAGTCTATCACATTGTATATGAATCTGTAGGTCGTCGGACTTGCACCGCTAGATTGCTAAACGCCCCACCTTATCTTCGCCTTTTACAACGTATAAGCAGGGACTCGCAATGTGAGCTTCTACCAACTCACAACCGACCTACATAATAAAGTGAAGAGAGGAGTTTCTGTTTAAAAACAATGTGAAGACTCCTCTCTTCTGGGTAAAAAGAAAACTAAGTAGATTCTCCAAAACGAACATTGTCGTCATGGGTATTGTCATCCTGATCCGTATGATGTGCATTTTTTACTTCAAACCAGTTTGACCCGACTCCACCAAGACCTGTATCTTTATAATCTACACTCCAGCGATTATTGGTTTCAGGGTCATAGGTGGTGCTGTGCTTCCAGCCATCTTTATCTTCTCGTTCAACGGTTTTGCGATCTTTGGGACCCATGGTAATCTCCTTTCTTTGGACCCAGTTTTGAAAGAACGTAACATAGCTACTTCAGCACTTCATTGTATACGAAATGTGTCGTTAAATCAAGATATCTGAGGGGGTAATGGTGGGCGATACGGGACTCGAACCTGTGACCTCCACAATGTCAATGTGATGCTCTAACCAGCTGAGCTAATCGCCCTTAATGAGGTATTTTATAATTAAAGAGTACATTTATCAATATAAATATGAAGAGGAAGGAATGATTTACTCTGTAACAAAAGAACTAAGAGTTTCCTCAAGTAAAAAAACATTAGAACCAGTGGCAACCTTTTTAATTTCATCTATACCCTCTTTGACTACTGTAATGTCATCTGTTACTACTAATGCATCATATCCATACAATTCTTCAAGTATGAGTAATCCATTCTCTTTTACTAATAAAATTTCCTCATCTGTTAATTCTCTCCTATCCATATGTGCCAAATCCAAAATCAAATCTATCCTTTGGTGAGCCCCATGTACTTTGTAGTATCTGTATTCATACTCTTTAAATTTTGGTATCTCAAACTCTCTACTCATTTATCTCTTACTAATTACCTTATCTATTAAGCCATACTCTTTGGCTTCTAGGGCAGTAAAATATTTATCTCGGTCTGCATCTTTTTCAATCTGTTTTACTGGTTTACCCGTTTGCTTAGAAAGCATCTTGTACAGTAGCTCTCTTGTTTTTAATATCTCTGTAGCCTCTATAGCTATATCACTAGCCTGACCCTCTACTCCACCTAAAGGTTGGTGTATATGTATCTTACTATTAGGAAGTGCAAATCTCTTTCCTTTTGCACCATGTGCTAAAAGAAATGAACCCATAGAGGCTGCTAATCCTACAGCTATTGTAGATACATCACATTTAATGTAATTCATAGTATCTAGTATTGCCATACCAGCATTAATTACTCCCCCTGGGGAATTAATAAACATTTGAATATCTTCATCGGGGTTCTCTTTTTCTAAAAAGAGTAACTGTGCTATTACAGTATTAGCCATATTTGTTTCGATAACGTCTCCAACAAATATAATTCGATCTTTAAGTAATCGGGAATATATATCATATGCCCTATCCCCTTCTCTATCTTTTTCAATAACGGTAGGAATTAGAAATGACATATATAAATGGTAAAAACTTAATTATGACTATCTAAAGAATCTTTACCAAGGACTTCCTCTATGAATGCTCTAAAGGCTTTCTCTTTCCTCTCTACACCCCTTACATACTCTTTCCATTCGTCATTACTAAATATGGAAGGGTCTGCATCTGACTGATTCTTTTTAACGTCCTCTATTTTTTTATTTAACTCCTCATCTGTAACCTTTACTTCCTTAGTATCAGCATAAAGATTTAGGAATACATCTGCTTGTATAGCGTCCTTTGCATCTAGTAACCATAGCTCTCTCATCCTCTCTATAGTTATATTGTTTGCTTTAAGAAAATCCTCTATCTTTATACTCTTACTCTTCATATCTTCATTAAAGTATCTTTCTCTCTCTCTTGCTTCAAAATCAATAGCTGGTTGAGGTACATCTATTTTAGAAAGCTCTATAGCCATCTTTAAGGCCTGATCTTGTAACTGATGTAATTGAGTATGTTCTTTTTGAATCTGTAAAGACTCTTTAATTTTAGCTCTTAACTTTTCTACTGTATCAATTTTTTCATCTCCTAACACCTTACCAATCTCTTTTGCCCATTTATCATTTACTTCGCTCTCTTTAGTCTTTTGACTACCCTTTAAATCCTCTATTACCATATCTATCTCTTTCTCGTCTACTGTTATTTTCTCTTTCTTTACCTTTACCTTATTCATATCACCTAATTTAAACTTAGGCATACTAGTTACTGTTAGGGTAAATACTATATCTATATCTTCTAATATTTTTGGAATCTCTTTGTATTCAGGGGGAGCTATTGGTACAATCTTTTCTTTAGAGATTGCTGTATTAATATACATAGGGGCGAGCTTTTCGAATGTCTCAAACTTTACCATCTCTCTTACTTGATTACTTACCATATTAGTTGGTACTTTACCTTTTCTAAATCCTTTTACATCTAAATCTTTAGAGTAATCTTTTAGTAAAAGATCATATGACTGTTTAAAACTTTTATAAGGGATTGTAATACTAAATTCAGTTGTAAACTCATTAATATCTTTTTTTGAATACATATCATCCATGAGAAATGTTTATGAAATTTAAGAAGTATTGTATTTTAAGTGTTTTTGTACAATTTGTCTAGTTTCCCCACTATTACTAACCTTTGATCTGCTGTCCAAAGAGGTGTACATGTTATTAAGGTTATTCTGTAATCAGAGTAATCTTGGAGTATAGAGGTATCATTCTTTTCTACAACTATTGTATCCGTAACTATGTATGTAAATTGGTTATCATTTTGTATTACCTTAATACTATCCCCTACTTTTACTTTATCTAAATTAAAAAAGGTATCCTTGTCGGGTGGAAGTTTCGCATACCTATGCCCTATTATTACTACATTACCTTTTTGGCCAGGTAGAGATGATGTAGGGAAGTGCCAAAATCCCTTATTCATTGTATTAGAATCTACTCCTTCGTATATACTTCCTTCTACTTCTATTGAATTAACTATTATTTTCGTATTTAAATTCTCTAAGATTGTTTCCTCTATTATAAAATCTTTGTCAATACTTTCTTCAATTGTAATGTTGTTATCATTTTCTATACTAACTCCTAGTACCTTGTCTCTAGTAGGTACTAATTGTGTAAGTATTTGGAATGTAATCTCATTAGCACTTCTTTGTATATCAAATCTTTTTATAGGTCCGATTAGAGTATTGTAATTGGGATAGATGATAAAGTAAAAAACAGGAGCAAGGATTATTGCTATTAATATTACTGTCACTATACTTTTTACTATTGCTTTCATATCCCTATTGTATCAAGATTTGATATATCTTGCACTATTGAGAATTTTGTTTTATCCTATGGTATACTAAGTATATAAATTATAATATAGGTTAGAGTGGCAAAAAGTAATATTAAAAATTCTGCTCAACAAGAAGATAGTATGAAAAGTAAGGTTGAAATTAAACAACCTGTTTCTCAAAGTCAAGAAAAAATTTCAAGACTTGTAGGCTCAGTATTTATAGGTTTAGGAATACTACTAGTTGCTTTTGGTATTTTCTCGTATATTAAATATAGGGAAGAACCACTTTTAGATCCTGAATTAGAAGCTCCTAGCTTAGGAGAGATTACTACTATAACTAATGGTGAGACTATTTTAGTAAAGGGAGAAGCAGAGGGCTTTGATACTGTATTTATATATGTTAATGAAGAAAAAATCGGTGAAGCAAAGGTAGATGATGAATCTAAGTATTCTTTTGAATATACAGTTGAAGAAGAGGGAGAGTACTCTATTTCAATAGCAGGTGTAAAGGGATTCCCCAATAGATATATAAGTGGAATGTCTGAGAGTGTAATTTCAAAAGTAGATTGGACAGGACCAGATCAAGAAAATGTGACTTTGAAATATGGCCCTGAGACAAATAAAGATACTTTCATACTTGTAGGTACAACAGAGGCAAATGCATCTGTAGAGGTTAAAAGAGGTACAGAGAGTTTTGATGGATTAGCAGACAAGGATGGGGAGTTTAGAATAGAGGGAATTGCTTTAGAGGAGGGTAAGAATGTGTTTGCTGTATATATTAAAGATATTGCAGGTAACCAAACCCTTTTAGATGAGAAGGTAAGAGTATCTTACTCACCAACAGGGAGTGTAAATGGAGATGCTGTTGTAGATGAGAATATTCCTCAAGCATCTGGTACATTTGATGAAATATTTGGAAACAATTTAATGATGTTCTTTGGATTAATAGCGTTAGTAGCATTTGGTACTAGCTCTACAGTTGTATATCTTAAGAACAAAAAATAGGGTTTTTTAAAAGGGTAAATGTAAAGAGGGGGCATATGCCTCCTCTTTTTTGTATAATGAAGGATATGAAAAAAATATATATCATTTTACTACTGTTAGTAATTGCTCCTCTGGGTGTAGTATTTGCTCAAGAAGAGATCTCTTACGAGGGTATTGTAAAAAGTTTTGAGGAAGTTCCCTGCTCTGATGTATTTAGCGAAGAATATAACTGTTTTGAATACATTATAAATATTCCTGAATTGGGTACAGAACAAAAAACTACCCCAATACTTTCTGAGACAGAAGGACCCAAGTTTAAGCAGGGAGAGGGGGTATATATAACATCTGTTACGGATGAATTCGGTAACCAAGCGTGGAGTATAACGGGGTATATAAGAGGAGGCTCTATGTTACTATTGTTAATAATATTTTCAGTTATAGCTATATTAGTTGGAAGAAGACAAGGATTAGGCTCTTTAATAAGTTTAGCATTAACACTTTTAATACTTTACCTATGGGCAATACCAAAGATATTAAATGGGGCGGATATAATGATTATTGGTATTATAACTGTACTCTTTACTCTTGTAATCATTATGTATGTATCTCATGGATTTAATATGAAGAGTACTATAGCTGTGATATCTACAATGATTGGGATATTAATAGTGGGAATATTTGCTAAGATATTTACTACGCTTACTCATGTAGATGGTTCTGGAAGCGAAGAGGCTTTCTTACTACTAAGTCAAACAGATGGAGCTATAGATTTAAGTGGAGTATTTTTCATTAGTATATTAATCGGTGCTATGGGTATACTTGATGATGTTGTAATGAATCAAGTATCAGCTATACAAGAGCTATACAGAGCAAATAGGGATTTAAATACAGTACAGCTCTACTCTAAAGCTATGAATATTGGGAGAGATCATATCTCCTCTATGGTAAATACCCTATTTATCGCTTACGCAGGTTCTAGTTTTGCTCTAGTTATGTTACTTACATACAACAGTGGAGGTATAGGGGAGGTATTAAAAACAGATGTAATAGCTGAAGAGGTAGTTAGAACATTGACCTCAAGTATAGGGATACTTCTAATAGTACCAATATCATCAATAATAGCAGCCAAATTAATACCTCTAACAAGTAAAAGAGTTAATACTGATTAGTATATATATTTGATATAATGTTCAGAGATTAATATTAAAAACCTAATATTATGTTAAGTATGAAGATAGAGAGAAAAGATAAACAGAAAGAATTTGTTAAAAAGATTGAGGAGTATGCTCAGGTAAGAAAAGAAAAAGAAAAACCTGCTGTAGTAATAGAGTTTTCTTGGAAATTAATATTATTAGTACTCTCTGTACTAGGTATACTACTTTGGGGGCAGCAATTATTTACAATGGTACTATTTTTGTTTTTAAGTTTAGTAGTTATGTCTTCTGCACTTCCTATTGTTAGGTGGTTCGTAGAAAAGAAAATACCTAAAGGATGGGCTGTTACTTTCACTTACTTTGTTGGAATAGTGTTTGTACTAGCAGTAGTATCTGTAGTAGTAATACCTTTCATTGGACAAATTGATAAATTAATTGAGAGTGTACCCCTTTGGATTAATAGCTTACTTTTGAATTTAGAAGGATTTGGCATAGGAGAGTTTGTATTAGATTCAACAACTATTAATAGATTAGTCACTGATTGGTTAGAGAGGTTAACTTTCGTAGATAGCTTTGATAGTATAGCAAGTACTGTAGGGGGGCTCTTTAGTTGGACATCCATAATATTTGCTGCAATAGTCTTTTCAATTTACTTAGTAATTGATCATAACAATATATTAGATTTTGGGCTTTTAAGAATCTCTTCAGACGAAAAAAGAGGTAGAGTAAAAAGATTGGTATTAGAATTAGAATCTAAATTAGGTAGATGGTTACTGGGGCAAATAATTGTAAGCTCAATAGCTGGTATTGTACTAGGTTCTGTTTTAGCTCTCTTTGAGGTACCATTTGCTCTCCCTATTGGTGTATTAATTGCCCTACTTTCAACCATACCTACCCTAGGTGCAACCTTTTCCGCTATTCCACCTCTTCTAATTGCTTTGGTTGTAAATGGGCCATTAACAGCTGTAATAATATTGTTAATATTTGTTGTATATCAACAGATAGAGAACAATTTCATAATTCCAAGAGTAATGGGTAATGCTGTAGGGGTTAGACCTATCCTTGTACTCTTCGCCGCTATTACATTCCTAATTCTCTTTGGAGTATGGGGTGCTGTACTTGCAGTACCAACAATTGTAATAGCTAGAATATGCTATGAGTTTTACATTGACTTGCAAAAAATCCAGGCTAAAGGTAGCATTTAAATAGTTAATATTACTGCCTATACGATGTCTGAACCAGTATCGAAAATTAAAAGAGCTGTGTATTTTTGGGAAGATCATACTTTTACTAAACTTCGGGAATCTACTGTTGGAAGAAAAGGCTTAAGTCTTTTTGAACTGAAGGATATGGATGTGCCAATTCCTGATTTTTTTGTAATATCATCTTTTGTATTTGATAGGGTTGTATCACATACGCTACAAAGAGATGCTTCTACCCTAATAGTTAAAGACAAAAATCCTGATGAAGATATTGTTAGTAAAGCAATACTTAAAACAGATTTAGAGGATGATATAGTAGATGAGATTCTTTCTGCATATACAAGGATTTCAGGTTTTACAGATGCTTGGGTATCAGTAAGGTCTTCAGTAGTATTCCCTTCTTCTCCTGAGGTTTCTTTTAGTGGTATATTCTCTACAGAATTAAATGTTAGAGGGAGTAAGAATCTCTTAGAATCGATAAAGAGGATATACGCATCTCTTTTTACAGATGATGTAGTCTCATATGCATCTTCTAAGGGTATTAATTTAGCAGATGTTAAGCTTGCGGTTGTTGTTCAAAAGATGGTTCAAGCAGAGGTATCAGGAGTATCGTTTACTGTAGATCCAATTACACAAGATAGTGGGAGATTAAGTATTGAAGCAGTATTTGGTTTAGGAGATAGTATAGCTTTAGGTGAATTAACACCAGATACATATCTTTTAAGTAAAAAAGATTTAAATATTTTAGAAAAGAAAATTTCCCCTCAGGAATGGATGAAGATTAGGGTTTTACAAAGAGGTAATCACAAGGAGAATACTCAAAAGGTAACAATATCTAATAGTTGGAGTCATAGACAAAAAATAGAAGATAGATATCTAAAAGAGATTGCTAAGATATCTTTAATTGTTGAAAATAAATTAAGAAGAGCTCAAAATATTGAATGGGTAATGTCTGGGGGTAAAATATGGATATTACAAAGTAAAGATCTGTATGAGAAATATACTCCATCTCTAGAAGCAGTTGAGAAAGCCATTAAGTTTGATACATTGGGAGAGGTTTTAAAATGGAGTTTAGAGAAATATGTAGGTATAGGGATATTAGAAGATAAGGCGGTTGAGAATGCGAAAAAGATAGTACAGAATAATAAGCATGGGTATGATACGTTAACGGAGAAGCTGATAGATGTGGCAAAGGCAAAAGTTATACAAGGCAAGCAGGAGGAGAGTAAAACGGAGGTAAAAAGAGAAGACTTTGTAGTTAAGGGGTTAGGTGGAAGCTTTGGTATAGCTTCTGGTGAAGTAGTAATCGCTTCTAAGGGTAAAGATATTGCTGTAAGTAAAAATACAATCTTAGTTATCAAAGAGTTCTCTTCCGAGATGGAATCAACAATAATAAATAGTGGTGGTGTAATACTTGAAACAGGAGGTTTAACTAGTGATACCGCTATACTTTGTAGAGAGTTTGATATTCCTGCTGTTGTAGGTGCAAAAGATATATCTTCTCTTCTTAAGGATGGGCAGAGGGTTAAGTTGGATGGTAATACGGGTAGTATATATATTGAGAGAGAGAGTATAAAAACACTAGAATCTCAACATCCAATTGTAGAGGCATACAAAGAAGAGAAACTTTCAAGTAGTATAGATTTCCTTAAAAGTGAGGAAGTAGAAACCGTGTCAGATGAATTGAGGATTCCTCATAATATGAATTTGGCACCTTGTGCTACCAAGGTATTTATCAATCCAACAGAGAAAGTCTCTGATTTAATAGATTTGGTCGGTAATTCACACGGTTTAGTTTATGTTGATTTAGATAGAATACTTTTAGAAAATGGTAGGCATCTTTTAGCATATGTAGAAGATAAGAAGTTTGTAGAGTACTCAAAAGATATATCTGAAAAAATATGTAAATATGTAGACTTAGCAGAAGGGAATCAGGTAGTACTAGCCTTAGGCTCCTCTACAGTAGATGATTTTAGATCTCTTGTTAAGGGTAAGCAATTGGAGAATTCTGAATTAGATGGTGATGTACATGGTTTAGCTCACTATTTAGAAAACAAAGAGTTACTAAGTAGAATATTAAAGATTGTAAGAAGGGTTAGAAATGTTTACAAGAAGAGAAATGTAGATATTGGTATATACTCCCCTATGAATGAGAAGAGTATGAAAGATTTTAAAAAGAGCTTACTAGCAGCAGGTCTAAGAAGAACGACAACATTTAGGGTATATGGGATATTGGATAATCCCACAGATGTAATACTAGCGGATGAGATATTGGAATCTAGGATAGATGGGTTAATATTAGATATGCCTAGGATAGTAAGAGTAATGCAAGGATTTAAACCAGATGATACAAAGGCTAGATATAACCTAGGGATAAATAGCTCTCTTAAGATTGTAGATACTGTGTGTGATATATCTAAGTCTCCATCTAAAGAAATCATAGTAATGGTAGAAGATAATACTGATTTAGTTAAATACTGTATTGAACAGGGAGTATATGGTGTCTCAGTTATTCCTAAAAGTGTGAAGAGTATTAGACAATTAGTATCTCAAGAGGAAGCAAAGCTCATACTTGGTAAGAAATAGTATCAATATAGTTCCCACTATACTGTATAATATGCCATGGAAACGGATATAAAACAGACACCAATGATGGATCAGTATCTTCGTTTTAAAAAACAGTACCCAGATAAGGTGGTACTTTTTAGAATGGGGGATTTTTTTGAGACCTTTGGTGAAGACGCGAAGATTACCTCTAAGGTATTAAATATTACACTAACTGCTAGAGATAAGAATAGTAACCCTACCCCACTAGCAGGATTTCCTCATAAGGCATTAGATCAGTACCTTCCTAAATTAGTTAAAAGTGGATACTGTGTAGTCATAGTAGATCAGTTAGAAGACCCTAAACTTGCTAAAGGTATCGTTAAAAGAGGGGTAACTAGAATCGTAACACCAGGCACATTAGATAGTGAGGACTCTGTTAAGAGTAATTACATATGTGCATTCTGTAAAATAAAAAATGATTTAGGAATATCTTTGTGTGATATATCCACTGGTGAATTAATATGGATACAGAGTAAGTACCTACCAAAAAATATTGAGAGTATCATATCCTCTTTCGACCCTTCGGAAATATTACTACTAGAGAGTGAAAAAGACATAACATTCTCTACTCTACCTGTGCAGTTTTTAGGTAAGGGATTACAAAATATTAAGTATAGTGAAGAGGTAATTAAAGAGTTCTTTAAAATATCCAATATAGAATCTTTGGGCTTAGAGAGTAAAGAAGCAAGCATATGTGCAGTATCGATGATACTCAAACATATACAAGAAACTCAGTTAATGGAACCTAAGCATATTAAAAAACCTAGAAGAAGGAATTTGAACAGTAATATGATATTGGATAGGGCAACTATTAAAAACCTAGAATTAGTTAATAGCTCATACAGTAATGATATACACAATTCTTTGTATTCAATTATTGATTTTACCTCTACACAAATGGGTAAAAGATTACTCTACTCTTGGATATTGAATCCATTGATAGTGAAAAAAGATATAGAAGAGAGGTTAAATATGGTAGAGATATTTCTTAGTGATAGAGGGGTATTAGATGGTACTAGAGAAATACTTTCCCAGGTGAGTGACATTGAGAGGATTGTAGGAAAAATTGGATTAGGGAGGGCTAACGGAAGAGATCTAAAAGGGTTACAAATATCTCTTGAACAGATATCTAAATTAAGAAAAGTGCTTTCCCCTATTCCTCAATTAGTAAAGATATTAGATGAATATCATACCCTTTTAGTTGATTTACCGAGTGAAATAGATAAGTGTATTGTAGATTCTCCACCGACCTCCTTAACAGAGGGTGGCATTATTAAATCCTCTTACAATGAGAAAGTGAAAGAGCTAAGAGAACTTTCTGGAGACAGTAAGAGTTGGATAAAGGAGTTTGAAGAAGGGGAAAAGAGAGATACTGGTATTACTACTCTTAAGATAGGGTTTAATAAAGTATTTGGATACTACATAGAGGTAACAAAAGCTCAACAAGATAAGGTACCAGATACATATATTAGAAAACAAACATTAGTAAATAGTGAGAGGTATATTACTGAAGAATTAAAACAGAAAGAGGATATAATACTAGGAGCACAAGATAAGTTAAATGAGTTAGAATATAAACTTTTTAATGATTTTAGAGAATCATTAATTAAGTATATATTCCAATTACAATCTCTTTCATTAAATATATCTAAAATGGATGTACTATCAGGCTTTGCATATCTCTCAATAGAAAAGAATTACTGTAAACCAACCATATATGAAATGGGAGAAAAAGATGGATTAATTAAAATAGAGGCTGGAAGACATCCTGTTGTAGAAAATTTAAGTGATGAAGATTTCATATCTAATGACTCATACTTAGACAATCTTGAATCTTCTATGTGTATACTTACGGGTCCTAATATGTCTGGTAAATCTACATATATTAGGCAAGTAGCTGTATTAGTACTACTAGCTCAGATAGGATGCTATGTACCAGCTAAGAGTATGGATCTATCTTTAGTAGATAGGATATTTACTAGAGTTGGGGCTTCAGACGATTTAAGTAGAGGAAGAAGTACATTCATGGTAGAGATGGATGAGGCTGCTAATATTGTAAATAACGCAACTAAGTACAGTCTAATAGTTTTAGATGAGATAGGAAGAGGTACAAGTACATATGATGGTGTTAGTATAGCTTGGGCATTAGCAGAGTACTTAGTAAAGGAATTAAAGGCAAGAACTCTTTTTGCAACCCACTATCACGAATTACTTAAATTAGCAGAAAAGATCCCTAATAAGGTAAAAAATTATAACGTATTGGTAGAAGAGGATATTAATGAGGGTACAGTCATATTTTTAAGAAAGATTATAGAAGGTGGTACAGATAGGAGTTACGGTATATATGTTGCTAAAATGGCTGGATTACCTGAGAAAGTTATTAAACGAGCTAATGAGATATTAGAGAGTTTTGAACAGGAACAGATGTTTACTAAGGAAAGTAATTTAAGAGAAGGTAAGATATTAGATAGGAAGAATGGTAATGGACAACAGAGTGCATATCAATTTCCTCTCTTTTTAGCTAAAGAATCAGAAATAGAGAGAGAAATACAACAAATAGATACAGATAACCTTACTCCAATAGAGGCACTGAATAAGATAAATGAATGGAAGAGGAAAGTTTAAGAGTCTATAAAATATCCAAATGAGTATTTACATTTAATAATTTTTTCTCCTGTTTGGTAATATATTTTCCTCCTCAACCTATTGATATATACTACTATACATCTCTTACCCTGATTTTTATTGTATAGATCTGAAAGGTATACAGTGAAAGAGTCTAGATTACAGTATCCGTTATATTCAATAAGGTAATCGATAAATATTGATTCAAAGTCTGTTAAAGGAATTCTTTTCTGTCTAATATACATTTCTTTTCTAAGGGGTACTAGAATGATACCTGCATACTCCTTAATATGGCTTTCCATGTTGTTTTTTCAACAGTTTTGTAGAATACTAAGTGCTAGTTATGCTACGTTATTATTAAGGGAGTGTATTCTTGCTAATACTAGCTGTATATTAATTTTTAAAAGTTATATTTCTAAAATATCTTTTTAATTATATCTTCTTTCTTTATTAAGAAAGATTCCCTAGTATCCATATCTTTTAATTGAACAACACCTTTGGATATTTCTTCTTCCCCTATTATAACTACCCAAGGGATTTTCTTTTTATTAGCATACTTAAGCTGACTACTTAGCTTTGTACTAACTAATTGCATCTGAGTATTAATACTGTTTTCTCTTAAATATTTGGTAATGTTAGAGCTCTCGTTATACAGAGATTCGTCCATAAGAGTAACAAATACCTTTGTATCACTCCTTAATTCAGGTAATAGATTGTATGTAGAAAGGTAGTTTAATGTAGTTACATCACCCCACCCTATTCCAAATGCAGGTAGCTTTTCTTCTCCAAATATTGAAAGAAGGTCATCATATCTACCACCACCAAATAAAGCTCGAGGGTTCTGTTGACTACCAACATCGTACGCCTCTACTACAGTGCCAGTATAGTACTGTAAACCTCTTATTATATATGGAGCAAACTTTAGATTACCTATTGATAACTGTTTAGCTTTATCAAATAGCTCTATTAACTCTCTTGATCCCCTACAATCTATATCTGTTAAATCATCAAGGGTTAGTGTTAAGAAATTTAGTACCTTTTTTATCTGCCCTTTATCTAACCCGATATCTTCTAAATAGAGCTCAAAATCAGTAGAGGATAGCTTTAGATAATTATCTATTGCTCTACCTACTTTACTCTTCTTATCATCGTCAAGATTTAATATCTCATTAAAAAGATAATCCAAAAGATATCTGTTATTTATTCTTAATTCATATGTATCCTTAGGAGCTTTTAATTCATCCATTACAGCATTTATATATTGCAGTACCTCTAACTCTGCTTGGATAGTCGGTACTCCTAATATATCTAAATTAAGTTGTACAAATTCCCTTGTTCTACCTCTTTGAGGTTTCTCATATCTGTAATATCTTCCTATATTAAACCACCTAATTGGTAATGTAAGTTCATTTTTCTTAGCTGCTATTAATCTAGCTAAAGATGGAGTCATCTCTGGTCTTAAGGCTATCTCTCTCCCCCCCTTATCTACGAAAGAGTATAACTGGTTATTAGCTATATCTTCGCCAGATTTAATTTTATAAAGCTGTGCCTCCTCTATATACGGGGTATCATACTCTTCATATCCAAATTGTTTTGCTACCTTTTCCCATATATTAAAGAGGTATTTTTTAATATACATCTGCTCTGGATATATATCTGTAGTCCCTTTATATGGTAATTTTGATAATGTTTTATTTTTCATACACCGATTATATCATTAATCTTCTTCTGTTGAATATTAAGGGTAAATAATATATATTAAAAGATATATGAAATATAGTATGTCAGTATCAAAATCTAAACGTAGATTACCAAAAAGGAGAAAGGTTTCTTCTTTAAATAGCTATAACAGAATTAGGAAATATAATAGTAGGAATGTTAGTAAGAGTAGATTTAGTAAAAGGCCTACAGGAAATATGAGTAATAGATTTAATAAGGTTAAAGTTAAAAAGATTCTTTACATTCTCTTTGGGATAGCTTTCTTTATAGGTTGTTTAGGGCTCATCGTGGCGGGAGTATATTTAAAAAATATGCAGAACTCACTACCCTCTCCAGATGAGTTGGTAGAAAGAACTTCAGATCAGAGTACTAAGATATATGATAGAGAAGGT
>CAYSEU010000016.1:0-14302 GCA_964430365.1 uncultured Candidatus Saccharibacteria bacterium | reverse complement strand
ATTTACATTGGGTCTAGGTCTAAATGAATCAGGAGAGATGTCTAATATTTTTTTAGCTTTAGCATATATATATGTAGTAAGAGAAAGAGTAGAATATGGCTCTTTATATATATATTTTTCTGCTACTTCCTTTTGTACAATGAAAAAAGATTTTTTATTAAAATCTTTACTCTCTATTATCTTTCTTACTATTGGTTTAGATACATTGTAAGGTAATGAACCAAAATATATACAATCTCTATTAAAGATTGATAAATTTAAGGAAAGAAAGTCTTCATTAATAACCTTAATACTAGGATATTGTAATTTGAGCGTAGTAGCTAATTGAGTATCTTTCTCAATAACGGTAATATCTTTGAAATTTTGAATCAACCTTTCTGTAAAGAATCCTGTACCCGGCCCTATTTCAACAATAGAGGAACTACCCTCCTCTTTAACGGTATTAACAATGTAATCTCCTAGATTACTGTTAATAAAAAAGTTCTGCCCAAGAGATCTTTTTGTTTTCATTTATATTCTAAAATCCCAAATATTTTCCTTTTTGTAATACTCTTTTTTACACCCTTTGCACACTGCTTTTTTATCAATTATATTCAAATCTCCCTTACATTTAGGGCATAGTAATATATCTTCTATATTTTCTCCAATGCCCTTTTTAGAATTATCTTTCTTAATAGATTTAATAAAGATACTTGGAGAAAGATCTAGGAAAGAAAAGATATTTTGGAATATATTTTCAAAGAAAAGTAATACTCTACTACCTAATAGTTTTTTTAATGCTTCTAATCTAAAAAATGAACACCCATACTTTTTAACTACCTTAAATCCTTTTTTAACTAAAACTCTCTTAATCCATACAGTATGGTAGTTTAGAAAAGGTACATTAGCATTCTCTCTAGCTCCCTCATTATTCTTTCTATCAGGTTGTTGATATGGAGAGGTATTAAAGATTTTAAAATCTAATTTAATAATTCCCCTTATTAAAGCCTTTATATGTAATTTGTTTGCAAATTCTTGTATATATATACCCATTGGAGATATTACTCTATATATTTCAGATATATAGACCTCTGGTTTATCAAGATGATGTAATACCCTTATCATTAACGCATTATCAAAGATATTTTCTTTAAAGGGTAAGTAGTATGCATTCGCAGATATTAATTCTACATTAGGGAATTCTTTTTTCAGTGTAGCGTAATTCTTTTGAAGAGTTTTTAGTGAGTAATCTACAATTACGCAATGGTTATATTTATTATAGTAGGTTGGTAGTACTCTACCAAATGACCCACCTACATCTAAAAACCATTTACCACTATCCTTTTTAAGAAGTTTATCTAATACTAATACCTCTGATTGATGTTCATAATCTCTTTTCTTCCAGTAGGTACTATAATCGTAATCTAATTCATCATAGTTTGCTATTTTGTTCATACTGCTTTTTCTGTTTAGTTAATTCTTGGAATTCCTCTAAGAGTTTTTGACTCTCTTTATTTCTTCCTGTACTTTCAGCTGATGCTATTTTAATACTGTATTCCCGCTCTTTTTTAATAAAATAATCCTTTACTATATTATCATAAATATTATAGATTTCTTCATTTGAGCTTTCTTCACCTGAAAAAGAAAAGATACTGTCCTCTAAGATTGCCTTTATTTCAACATCTTCATCGAATTTTTTCATCACTTCTTCTCTACTACAATTAGGGTTCTGTTTTACAAATTCGAGTACGTTCCTTAGTTTCACATTTTGGAAAAATTTTAAATCAATATTTTTTCCAATTTGAATCTTTTCTTGAAAAAGTATGAGCTGTAAGAAAATGGCTTCCTTACTTCGGTTTAGAGGGGTAGATTTTCCAGAGCTTAGATTTTTTGTGGAAACGGCTTTGTTAAGGGATAATTTTTTTGGCTCAAATTTAGTTATTTTAACGCCTGATTTCACATAGAATGAAAAAAGAGAAGAATTCTTTACAGTACCTAAAATCCTCTCCATCCATGAAACAGTCCGTTGATAATCTTCGAAACTATTTAAATCCTTATCTTTAATATATTCTGTAAGCATATATGTGTATGCGTCCAACCTTTTTTTCACAAGGATTTTGAATTTTTTGGGATCTTCTTTTATCATTTCGTCTACATCCTTATACGGATTTGTATTGTTAGCATAGGTATTTAGCTCAAGTGGTTGAGACAGTATAAAGGCTTTTTCTAATGCTTGCTGACCAGCGGTATCATTATCAAACAGAAAGAGGATATTTTTAGTTAACTTAGATAGTTTAGTTAGCTGTTCTGATGTTAATGCAGTACCTAGTGGAGCCACTATATTCTTTATACCTAGTTGATGAGCAGAGATTACATCGGTGGTACCCTCGCACATTATTACAAAATCAAGTTTTCTAATCTCTTGTCTAGATTCGTACTGTCCATATACATTTTCTTTTTTGTGATATATAGGGGTTTCTGGAGAATTCATATATTTAGGGCCAAAGTCATTGTTAGGGAGTATTCTACCTGTAAATGCAATTACTTTTCCTGAACTAGATCTAATCGGAAACATTACTCGTTTATAGAATTTGTCTCTTAATTTCCCATCTTTTTCTACAAAGAGACCTGAGAGTAGTAACTCCTTCTTAGAATACTTATTATCCTTTTGAATATAGTTTAGGAGTCCTGTACCCCCTGGAGAGTATCCTATACCAAAACTTTGTATACTTTCATCATTTATACCCCTATCGTGTATATACTTTAGTACAGAGGAGTATCTATTATCTTTAATTTGTCTAAAGAAGAATATTGCTGCTTTCTTATTTATCTCTTCTAATCTTTGATATTGTGTATTACTTCTTATTTTTTTTAATTCAACACCTGCCTCTTTAGCTAGTTTCTCTAAGGTTTCAGGGAAATCAATATTTTCAATCTTTTGTACAAAATTAAAAATATCTCCTGCTTCACCACATCCAAAACATTTATATCTTTGAAGTTCAGGACTAACGATAAAGGAAGGAGTTTTTTCTAAATGGAATGGACACTTACCAGAAAAGTTCTTTCCAGTCTGTTTTAATTGAACATACTTTCCTACAACATCAACAATGTCTAAACGGTTTTTAATCTCTTCTATTTGATCTCTAGATGATTCCATTGAGTAATTATACCAATTTTGGGATATTTATTGGCATTCTAGTTCGTCCTCAACAACAGTACACGTTATTTGAGTTATTCCTGTTTGAGTAGAAGCTGTTAGAGGTATTTCCTCTCCATTAACTTCTAGTTTAGTATTTTGTACTCTACCTGTAACTAATGTGAACTTATTAATTACTTCAAATTCGTTTATTGTATTTGGTTGTAATACCTGAGATATCTTGTTTTCATCATCAATATCTAATTTAATCCATGATGGGGATTGAGTAATGGAAAGTGTTAAGAGGAATTCCTTAGTTTCAATTTTATTTTCTCCTTCCTGTTGTGGTGTATATATTATTTTTAATGTTTTATTCGTTTCTAAATTGCTATTAGAGGACTTAAGAGCCCTTACAGTTATTGTGTTTACTCCCTCTATTAAAAATATTTCTGTCTCAAATTCTCCTTTACCGTTTACATCTACCTGTTTATCATTTACATCTATTAACACGGATTCTTGGGTAAGGCCTTTTAGTATTATACTTTCTTCATTAGTAATATATCCATCTATTGGCTGGACAATTGTAAGTAAGGGGGGTGTTTGAAATTTATATATCTGATATCCAACATATCCAATTATTAGCAAAAGAAATATTACTAAGGTAGTTATTGCTAATATCTTCGGAGATATATTTATCTTGGGTAATTTTCTCTTTTTATTAATACCTATCTTTTTATCACTCTTTTTAACTTCTACTAAGGTACTTCTTCTGTAAAGTGCTAATATCTTCTCTACATCTAAGCCTAGATATTTGGAATATATTTTAAGAAATCCAGTAGCAAATATCCTTGAATCAAACTTATCAAATTGATTACTTTCTATATATTCAAGGAATCTTCTTTGAATCTTTGTGTCTACACTAACACTATTTAAGTCCTTTCCTAGGGATTCTCTTTTGTCCTTTATTACTTCTCCTGCGGTTACCATATCAATGAGAGTATATCAAACCTAGAAGTCATCTGACATATCTTGATTAGAACTTCCCATTATCTCAGAGGAAGACGATACTAAGACTTCTCTTGGCTTGACTCCATCTTGCTTACCAATAGCACCAGCCTTTTCTAACTGTTCCATTAATCTTGCAGCCTTGTTATATCCAATATTTAATCTTCTTTGTAGTAATGATGCTGAGGCTTTCTCTTCAGATATGACTACTTGGAGGGCTTTCTCAAATTCTGGATCTCTTTCATCAGAGCCTGTCGCGTTAATTCCCCCTTTATTTGTTGCAACAGAGAGATCTACCTTTTCAGCTTCTATATCCTCATGAGTTTGTGCCTTTAATTGCCCAATTATATCCATTGTATCTTCGGTAGAAATGAAACAGCCTTGTATTCTAACAGGCTTAGACATACTCTGATCTTTGTAGAGCATATCTCCATTTCCTAAAAGATTCTCTGCCCCTGTTTGATCAAGTATTACTCTAGAATCCATAGCGGATGGTACCGAGTACGCTATTCTACCTGCAATATTAGATTTAATTAGTCCAGTAATTACTGTTACAACGGGTTTTTGAGTAGCAAGGATTAGATGAACACCAACTGCTCTTCCCATTTGTGCTAACCTTTGTATTTTAGTTTCTACATCTGGACCAGCTACTAACATTAAGTCTGCCATCTCATCGATTACAATTACTAGGTAAGGCATAGCGGAGTATCCCATCTTTGTATTGTATTCTACTATATTTTTAGCTAATACCTGTTTTAATTGCCTATATCTTTTCATCATTTCTGTAATAGACCACTGTAGTGCGTTTACAACCAATTCCATATCATTTATTACAGGTGTAAGTAAGTGAGGAATGCCATTGTATGCCTCTAATTCAACCATTTTCGGGTCTACTAAAAGCAATTTAAGCTCATCAGGGGTTTTAGTAAGTAGTAAGCCTCCAAGTATGGAATTAATACCAACAGATTTACCAGATCTAGTCATACCTGCTACAAGTAAATGAGGTAGGGAAACAAGATCTCGAATCTCTGGTTTACCAGCAATATCTCGCCCTAGTATTACAGGTAGTTGATATCTATCTGCTTCTGAAAGAAGCTTTCTAGCCATCTCTTTCATATGAACATAGTTAGGACTTTTGTTAGGAATCTCTATCCCTATATATGAAGTCCCTGGTATCGGTGCCTCTATTCTCATCATTCCCTTTGTAACTCTTAATGCTACCTCTATATCATTACTCTGTCTTTTTACCCTATTAACAGCAACACCAGCAGGTATTGAGAGTGCATATCTTACTACTGTTGGACCAATTGTAATCTCTACTACCTTAGCAGGGATATTAAAACTTCTTAGTACAGTTTCAATTACTCTTGCTTCCTCTTTGTATGCTTCTTTTGGTTGTTCTGTCTTTTTAGGCTCTTGTAACTTATCTATGCTTGGATATTTCCAATCAGTATATTTAGGTATAGAGGGAGCAATATCGGCATTTGGATCTGTTGTGATCCTTGGGGTAGATTGTTGAGAGGTTACCTCCCTAGATGTAGGGGAAAAGAGATTACCCTCCACTTGTTGTGCAAGGTTCTCTTGTATCTGAATATCTTCTTCTGGTTCTCTAACATTTCTCTCATCTATATTATCATCCATACCACTTATAACCATTTTTTCATCACTTACACCACTCCCAATCTTACCTTGTAAATCTTTAAAACTAATCTTAGTAAAGAGTTGCCTAATTACCTCTGTAATCTGTTTTAGTTCTATGCCTGTGATAAAGGAGAAGGCTACTATTAATACGATCAGCAATACTATTAGTTCTAATACATCTCCTAGTGTATCATTTAATCCAATATGTAGAACTTTCCCTACAGAACCTCCTGCTCTTTGTAATATATTTGGATTATCTAATGAATCTACTGGTACCCAGAATGTAAGCAATGTATTAAGTGAGAAAGCTAATACTAAAAATCCTAATATTTGGGATATTTTTCCAAAACTCTTACCTTGAGTAAGGAGATTAATAGAGAGTGCTGTTACAGCTATTCCCCATACCATGGAAGGCCACCCTAGTAGATTAGATATATATATGAATATATCGGCTTGCTCATTTACAAATGGTGTAAGCATTAATGCTATACCTAATACAAAGAGTATTAATCCAAAGAATATCTTGGTTTCTGAGCTTTTAATATTTATTTTTTCTTTTTTCTTTTTACGGGGCATTGTAGTAATTGTGTGTATATATATAATAGAGGAATCTAAATCTTTTGACAAAGATTTCCCATCGATATATTATATGTAATTAAAAAGTATTGTAAAGGATGAGAAAACCCTTTGACTATGTAGCATAAATATGATAAACTCCCCAGAGTTACCTAAATTTTGCTTTAATTAAGGCGATTATCGAACATTTTAGATCACTAAAAAACAGGGTGATTTATGGATATTCGCTTTTTTGGATGTAATTTATAACCTATAAATCACTGTTCTATGATAGAACCCAAGCGAAACAGAGCTTCAAGACTCAACCTAGGAAAAGGATTCTCTTCCTCATTTGAGATTCCAAGTCTAATAGAAGCTCAAAAGACCTCATTTAAGGAATTCTATGAGGGAGGGTTTAAGAGACTCTTCGATGAAATTAGTCCTGTAAAGGATACAATGGAACGAATGTGGACTCTTGAATTCAAGTCATTTAGATATGGAGATCCATATAGAGGTATAGAGGAAGCCGTTGCAAAAGGACTCTCCTATGAAGTTCCAGTATATGCTACTGTTCAATTACTAAACAACAAAACAGGAGAGATTAAAGAGCAAGAGATATTCGTTGCTGATTTACCCATGATGACAGATGATGGGGCTTTTGTTGTAAATGGAGTTAGAAGAGTAGTTACACATCAGATTGTAAGAGCAGAAGGAGTTCTTTTTGAGGAAAACGAAGTTCTTCCTTACCGAACCATCTATAAAGCCAGACTTATGCCTGGTAGAGGACCATGGTATGAGATAGAGGCAAACAAATACAATGTCATCTCTATGAGAATTCTTCCTAAAAGACCAAGAGTATTGATAACGGAGTTGTTAAGAGTATTGGGATATGAGAGTGATCAAGAAATTCTCAAACTATTTAAAGATGTAGATACCAATGAGGAGTATAAATATATAGAGGCAACATTGGCTCGAGATTTCACTAAGAGTAAGGAAGATGCAATTATCAGTATATATAACAAGTTAAGACCAGATGAGTCTGTTACTATTGAGAGTGCAGAAAAATATATTAAGAGTAACTTCTTTAATAGGAGAAAATTTGATTTAGGAAAGATTGGTAGATTTCAATTAAATAGAAAATTAGGGACATCATATGATGTAAACAATCCTAATGAAACATCACTTTACCCAGAGGATTTAATACTCATTGTTAAGAAATTAATAAAGATAAATAATGGGGCTGAACAGCCTGATGATATAGATCACCTATGTAATAGAAGAATTAGAAGTGTAGGTGAAGTATTAGAGAGGCAGCTCTTAGCTGGTATTAGAAGATTAGAGAAAAATATAAAGGATAAGATGAGTTTGTATGGTCAAGATGCTAAGGTTACACCATCTATGTTAGTTGGTACAAAGCCAATAGCAGCCTCTATTCAATCTTTCTTTGGTGCAAATCAACTCTCTGCATTTATGGATCAGACCAATGTATTAGCAGAGTTAGAAAACAAGAGAAAAGTAACTGCTGCAGGGCCTGGTGGTATTGTAAAAGATAGGGCTACATTCTCAATTAGAGAAGTACATAACTCTCAGTACGCAAAGTTTGACCCTGTAACCAGTCCAGAGAGTGCTAATATTGGTGTTGTTACACAGTTATCAATACTAGCAAGAGTTAACGATTACGGATTCTTAGAATCACCATATAGAAGAGTATTAAAAGAGGTTAAGAATAATAAGGTAAGTCTTTTGAATAGGATTTTAAATGAAGATATAAAGGGAATCGCTAAGAAAGGTACGGAAATTACTAAGGAATTAGCAGAGAAAATATCTTCTAAAAAAGATATAAAGAGTATAAAGGTTACCCCTTTTATCTCTGAAGAGGTAGATTACTTTGATGCATTAGAGGAGGAAGGTAAATATATTAGTATTCCTTCTGTTAAAACAGATCAGCACAATAATATCTTAGAGGCATTAGTACCAGTTAGGTATAAAGGAGATTTCATTTTAGAAGATGTAAACCTAGTAGACTATGTAGATGTATTAACATATCAGCAAGCTGGATTAGGAATGGCACTCATTCCTTTTGTATCTCATGATGATGCTATGAGAGCACTTGCAGGTGCAAATATGCAAAGACAGGGTGTTCCTTTAGTTAAACAGCAAGCTCCTTTTGTCGGTACAGGAGTAGAGGAGATAGTTGCAAGACAATCAAATTGGAGTGTATTTGCCCAAGATGATGGGGAAGTTATGTATGTTGATGCTAATAAGGTAACTGTTAATTACAAAAAGAATGGTATTAGAGATTACAAATTAGTGAATTTCTACAGAACAAATGATAATACCTCCTTTACACAGAGACCTGCAGTAGAAGTAGGTCAAAAACTTAAAAAGGGTGATGTTGTAGTAGATGGACCAACATGTATAAATGGAGAGTTAGCAATTGGTACAAACTTAAGAGCAGCATTAATGTTTTATGAAGGATATAACTATGAAGATGCCGTTGTAATATCAGAAAGAGTAGTAAGAGATGACCTTTTAACTTCTGTACATATTAGAGAGCATAAGGTTGAGGTGAGAGATACCGAGTTAGGGCCAGAGGTGATAACTGCAGATATCCCACATGTAAATGATAGAATACTTCAGAAGTTAGATATGGTTGGTATTGTAAGAGAAGGAATGAAAGTAAAGGCAGGGGATATCTTAGTCGGTGTAATTGCACCAAGAGGAGAGAAAGAATTAACAGCTGAGGAGAGATTACTTAGGGCAATATTTGGAGAATCTGCTAGTGATGTTAGAGATAACTCACTAAGACTCCCTCACGGTGAAGAGGGTATCGTAATCCATACTCAAAGACTCTCTGTAGAAAAAGGAGATAAATTACCTCCTGGAGTATTAGAAGAGGTTAAGATTTGGGTAGCAGATACTAAGAAATTAGGATATGGAGATAAAATATCTGGAAGACATGGAGATAAAAATACCGTTGCCGCTATTAGACCAGTTGAAGATATGCCTTTTACAGCCGATGGAGAACCTGTCGATATTGTTCTTACACCTACATTCCTAAAAAGAATGAATATGGGTCAAGCAGAAGAGGTCCACTTTGGTCAGTATGCAAAACTTCTAAATGAGAAATTCTCATTCCCACTCTTTGAAGGGGTAAATATGGAATGGTTAGAAAGAGAGATGAAGAACAAGGGCTTTAAAGTTGAACAGAAAGTTGATCTTTACGATGGAAGAACAGGTAAGAAATTCCCACGAAAAGTAACAGTAGGAATTAAATACTCACTTAAACTACATCATATTGCTGATGAGAAAGTACATGCAAGATCTACTGGACCATACACTGCTGTAACTCAGCAACCTTTAGGTGGTAAAGCACAAAGAGGTGGACAGAGGTTTGGAGAAATGGAAGTCTGGGCATTAGAAGCACATGGTGCACCATATGCACTACAAGAGATGCTTACCATTAAATCTGATGATATTAAAGGTAGGTCCAGTGCTTATAAAGCAATAATTCATGGAGAGAAGATTGAGAGTGTAAATATCCCTGAATCATTTAAAGTGCTAATAAAAGAGTTAAATGCTCTATGTCTAAATATGGAATTAATTTCTAAAAAGTCTGAGGAGGTAGCAGAGAATGAATAATCATAAAAGAAATGCATTCGAAGATTTTGATGCACTAAAATTAACACTTGCTTCTTCAGAGCAGATATTAGATTGGTCATATGGAGAGGTAACAAAAGCTGAAACTATCAACTATAGAACCTTTAGAGCTGAACCAGATGGTCTTTTCTGTGAGAAGATATTTGGTCCTACTAAAAACTATGAATGTTACTGTGGTAAGTATAAAAAGATTAGGTATAAGGGGATAGTATGTGATAAGTGTGGTGTAGAGGTTACAACTAAAGATGTTAGAAGAGAGAGGATGGGTCATATTAAACTCTCTGTACCTGTTGCTCATGTTTGGTTTGCATATGGTATTCCTAACAAGATGTCCATTGTTCTAGATATGTCTCATAAGAAATTACTCTCAGTGATTTACTACACAAGATATATGGTAGTAGAAATTGAGGAAGAGAAGAGGAAGGATATGCTTGAGAGAATAGAGCTCTTGAAAAAAGAAGAGATGAATGAACTTCAAAAAGAATTAGATGAAGAACTAAAAGCAACAAGTGATACCTTCGATGCGAATATGAAAACATCTAAGAAAGAAAAAGATGGCGGTGATTTTAAAGTAAGCCAATTAGAACATAAGAAGAAACAAACCATTGCTAAAGTAAGAAGAGATTTCGCAGAGAGAGAAGAAGAGATAGATAACTTCTACTCTAGATTACAACAAATTATTGAGAAAGTAGAGATAGGATCTGTATTAACAGAGGATGAATATATAGATTTAGAAGATAGAGAGTTACTCTTCTTTAAAGCTATGATGGGTGCAGAAGCTATTAAAAAACTCCTTGAGGATTTAGATATAGCTGAGGAACTAGCAAAATTAAGAAAATCAGTTAAGAAAGAAAAAGGTGATAGAAAAGCATCTAGTATTAGAAGAATACAATACTTAGAAGGATTTGCTAAGAATAAAATAGATCCAAGTTGGATGATTATCGAAGTTCTTCCAGTACTACCTCCTGAGTTAAGACCTATTATCCCTCTATCAGGTGGTAAATTTGCTACTTCAGATTTAAATGATCTATATAGAAGAATCATTAATAGGAATAATAGGTTAGCAAGACTAATAGAGATAGGTGCACCAGATGTAATACTTAGAAATGAAAAGAGAATGCTTCAGGAGTCTGTAGATGCCGTTATCGATAACTCACACAGGCCTTCTAAACCAATGATGAATAGTAAGAGATTACCATATCAGTCATTAACAGATGATTTAAGAGGTAAGAAAGGTATTTTTAGAAAGAATCTTTTAGGTAAGCGTGTAGACTACTCAGGAAGAGCTGTAATTGTTGGTGACCCAAGTCTAAGATTAGATCAATGTGGTTTACCAAAATCAGTAGCTTTAGAAATGTTCAAACCTTTTGTTACTCATCAACTCTTAGAACAAGAGATAGCGCCTAATGTAAGAATTGCTAAAGATATGATTGAAGAAGAGCAAGATATCATCTGGGATATCTTAGAGAAAGTAATAGATGGAAAACCAGTATTACTTAATCGTGCTCCTACATTACATAAATATAGTATTCAAGGATTCTACCCAAGACTAATAGAAGGAGAAGCAATTAGATTACATCCATTAGTATGTAAAGCATTTAATGCAGACTTTGATGGAGACCAGATGTCTGTACACGTACTTTTGACACAAGAAGCATTAGAAGAGGCAAAGAGAGATATAATGGCTTCTAAAAATATTGTAAATATTTCTAATGGTCAGGTATTAGCTACTCCTGCAAAGGATATGTTAATAGGGTTCTACCTAATGACAGATATGAATGAGTCTGAGAAACCAAGAATATTTGGTTCAGTAGATTTAGCAATAAAAGCATATGAAAGAGATATAATTGATATAAATGAAGAAATTATTGTTAAGGTAGATGGTGAGGTGCTAAGTACCTCTGCTGGAAGATGTATCTTTAACGAAATTCTCCCATTAGAGTATCCATTTGTAAATGAGAGAGTAAGTGGGGGTAAGATATCTGATATTGTTGAAGATATTAAAGACAAATATCCATTAGAAGTAGTAGTAGAATTACTTGATAATCTTAAGACAATAGGTTTTAACTATGCTACAGACTTAGGATTCTCATTTGCAATAGAGGATTGTAAAGTAGATTTTGATGTTAAGAATCAGATTAAGGAGATGGAAGATAAAGATATCCAACTTCAAGAAAACTACTTACAAGGTTTAATTACTGAAAAGGAGAAAATAAATATTTCTACTGAAATGTGGAATGATTTCTCATCTGATTTAGCAGATGAAGCATGGAAGACTTTGGATAAGAATAACCCTGTATATGAAATGGTAGAGTCCAAAGCTAATGGTGGAAAGATTCAAGCAAGACAGGTACTGACCATTAAAGGTGTAGTTAGAGACTCTAGAGGTAACTGGGTACCACTTCCAATTAAGGGTAACTATAGAGATGGACTAAGTGCTTTTGAGTACTTTGTTGCAGCTAATGGTGGTAGAAAAGGTATTGCAGATAGATCTCTAAGGACTTCTTCTTCGGGATATCTAACTAGAAAGCTAGTAGATGTGGCACATGATGTGATCATTAGATTAGATGATTGTGGATATGATGGAGAGGGTCTTACTATTAAAAAGAGTGATGACAGGAGAATGGATTTTGATAAGAGATTGTTTGGTAGAGTAGTAGCTAAGGATGTTGTAGATAGTAAGGGTAATGTAATTGTTGCTAAGAATGAATATATAACTAGAGAGATATCAGAAAAGATAGAGAGTGAAGGAATAGAGGAAGTAGCAGTTAGGACTCCAATCGCTTGTAATGCACCTTTAGGTATGTGTAGAAAGTGTTACGGATTAAACTTAGAGAATGGACAAGAGGTAGAAATGGGTAAAGCAGTAGGAGTAATAGCAGCTCAATCAATTGGAGAGCCAGGTACTCAAATGACTATGCAGACATTCCATAAGGGTGGTGTTCAAACTACAGATATCACTCAAGGATTACCAAGGGTAGAAGAGCTTTTTGAGGCTAGAAGCCCTAAAGCAGAAGCAAGCATATCTACTGTAAAAGGTAAGGTACATATTGATAGGGCAGAAGATGACTCTGCAACTATTACAATAGTAGGTACAAGGGAGATATCTAAAGATGTAGTAATATCTGATGCTAAGAGTGTATTAGTTACAGATGGAGCTGAGGTCAAGAATGGCCAAGTACTCTATATAGATTCTGAGGGTATGGAGAAACAATCACCATATGAAGGAACTGTAAAGATAGAGGGTGGAGTTCTTACAATCTCTGGTACAATAAAAGCAGAAGAAAGCGTATCTGTATTACCTAAAGTTCAGATATTAGTAAACGATGGAGATATGATAGAGGCAGGAACTCAATTAACAGAAGGTTCAGTTGATCCTAAGAAATTAGCAGATACTGTAAATATTCAAACAGCTCAAAAGTATGTATTAGATGAAGTCCAGAAGGTGTTCAATGAGCAAGCAGTTCCCATTGGAGATATCCATGTAGAGGTTGTAATTAGACAGATGGCAAGACTTGGAAGAGTTTTAGATTCTGGAGATTCAGAGTACTTAGTAGGTTCAATGGTAAATAGATTTATATCCGATACAAAGAATGATATCCTTCTTAAAGAGGGAAAGAGAAAAGCATTAGTAGTACCTAAGTTACTTGGTATTAAAGCTTCAGCTCTATATACAGAAAGTTTCCTTTCTGCTATGTCATTCCAAGAGCAGGTAAGAGTTTTAACAAATAGTGCAATATTAGGTAAAACAGACTTCTTAAGAGGAATGAAAGAGAATGTAATCATTGGAAGAAGAATACCATCTGGAGAGAGTGCTGCTATTAAGAACTTAAATGATCTCGAAGAGATTAAATTTTAATTGATTTTGTTGTATAATACGAACCATGCCAACGATAAACCAATTAGTAAGAAAACCTAGAGTAGCGAAGAAAGATAAAGTAAAACATATTGCTTTAGCTACAAATTTTAATCCCTTGAAAAATAGGTATAAGAAAGCTAATAACCCATTTAAGAGAGCAGTGTGTTTACAGGTTAAAACAATGACACCTAAAAAGCCTAACTCAGCATTACGTAAAGTAGCTAGAGTAAGACTATCCAATGGTATGGAGGTTACAGCATATATACCAGGAGAGGGTCATAACCTTCAAGAGCACTCAGTAGTAATGGTTAAGGCAGGAAGAAAGAGGGACTTGCCAGGTGTTAAATACATCGTAGTAAGAGGTAAGTATGATACAGCAGGAGTAAAAGGTAGAATGAAAGCTAGATCTAAATATGGTGCTAAGAAACCAGAAAAAGAATAATATTTTAATATACGTTAATGAGAGG
>CAYSEU010000015.1:0-14914 GCA_964430365.1 uncultured Candidatus Saccharibacteria bacterium | reverse complement strand
GTGTTGGGTGTGTTTGGTTTGTTTGTTTCTTTTCTAAGAACTCTTAATCTTTCTTCTGATTTCTTTTTGTTCTCTTCTATTTCTTTTTCGGCTTCTTCTATCTTATTACCGATTAATTTATCTGCAACCCTAGTTATTTCTACATTCGCATATCTCAAATTCGCAAAGAGATGGGTAAATGTAAAAGATATACCAGAAGAAGAAATAACTAGGGTTGCAAACAAGATAATCGGTAATAAGATTGCCGAAGCAGAGAAAGAGATAGAGGAGAACAAACATAGATCTGAAGAGAGATTAAGAGTTCTTAGAAAGGAAACAGATGAGCATGAGGAGTTACTCTTAGAAAGAGAGAAGAAATTAAATGAGAGAACTAAAATGCTAGATAAGAAGAGTGAAGAGGTAGAGATTGCATCGGAGGCAGTTAAAAAGATGCAAAGGGGTTTAGAAAAGAGTAGAGCTCAACTTAAGGATGAGCTAGAGAGAATTTCTGGTCTTACACAAGAAGAAGCAAGAGAGAAACTAATGAGCCAAGTAGATGAAGATATTAAAAACTACGAAGCAAAAAAGATTAGACAAGCAGAAAAGCATGCTGAAGAGATTGCAGACGAAAAAGCCAAAGAAATATTGGTTGAATCTATGCAAAGGATTGCAACCGACTATGTAGGGGAAACTACAACTTCTACTATTAAGATTGATGATGATAAGGTGAAGGGTAGAGTAATAGGTAAAGAGGGTAGAAATATTAGAGCATTTGAGAAGTTAACTGGTGTAGATGTAATAGTTGATGAATCACCAAATACAATTGCACTTTCTTCCTTTGATCCACTTAGAAGAGAAATCGCTTCTGTAGCATTAAGTAAGTTAATAGGGGATGGCAGAATACATCCAAGCTCCATAGAAGAAGCAATAAGAAAAGCGAAAAATGAAATTTCAATTGAGATAAAAAAGAATGGACAAATACTTGCTGAAGAGGCAGGATGGCCAGGTATTGATATTGGTCTATTAAAACTTCTTGGTAAGATGAAGTATAGGACTAGCTACGGCCAATCTTTAATGTCTCATACAATTGAGATGATGAGACTTGGTGAGGTTCTTGCTGCAGAGGTTGGTGCAAACGTAGATTTAGTTAAGAGAGCATGCTTACTCCACGATGTAGGTAAAGTACTTACACATAAGATTGATAGCCCTCACCACCATATATCTGGTCAAATTGCTAGAAAGTATGGATTGGATGATAAGTTAGTAAATGCTATTGAGGCACATCACTTAGATATAGAGCCACAATCTGTAGAAGCAGTATTAGTATATATCGCAGATGCAATATCTGGAGCAAGACCTGGTGCTAGAAAGGATAGCTATGAGCAGTATATTCAAAGAATAGAGGCATTGGAAAATGTAGCAAGAGAATTAGGTGGAGATAAGATTGAAGAGGTCTTCGCTATTAAAGCTGGTAGAGAGTTAAGAATAATTGTAAAGCCTGCATTAATCTCTGATGATGAGATGACAGTGCTTGCTAAAGACTTAGCAGCTACTATTGAAAAGACTCAAAACTATCCTGGTAATGTAGAAGTAACACTAATTAGAGAGACAAGAGCAGTGGAAATAGCTAGATAACTGATATCTTCTAGTGAGATATACTACAGGGCTTTAAAGCTTTTGAAAGAGGAGGGAAAGAGTAAGTTCTTATCCCTCCTCTCTCTTTATATTAACTGTTCAAATTTTAGTCATATTTTTTACAATTTTCATTCTTCAAGTTGTTAAGAAAATATGTCATAGGAATGTTGTTAGAAAGAGGTTTTTATCAAATATGTTGAAATACCAAGACTTTTTCAAAAGAGATATGAAAGAGCTACGTATAAATGTATAAAGAAAGTTATACATTTTTAATTAAAAACTATCTTAACTAAAGACTTTTTAGCGGATATCTTAAAAAGTCCTATAACAAAAACGTTCTTGACGAAGCCTCTAATATACAATATTTTATTGATGTGATACTACAAATCATGTGATATCAGGATTTGTGGCATCCATATCTCTAAGAAAGGAGGTCAAAGAAAATGTTAAAAAAAGATTTAGTAGATAGAGTTGCAAAGTCAGCAGGACTTACTAAAAAGCAATCAGCTGATGCTGTAGACGGAGTATTCGAGGCTATTACCTATGCGCTTAAGGCAGGTGATCCTGTTCTTTTAACTGGTTTCGGTAAATTCGAAGTTAGAGAAAGAGCAGCAAGAGTTGGAATCAATCCAAAGACTTTAGAAAAGATCAACTTGCCAGCTACCAAAGTTCCTGCTTTCAAAGCTGGAAAAGCACTTAAGGTTGCTGTTAAGTAAGATATTTCTGCCGGCATTTCTCTCGAGATGAGAGAAGAGAAGGTCCGAGTCCTGACTCGGACTTTTCTTTTTTTTATGAAGCCTAAGCCTTGCTTACGTATCCCATAGGAGTGTATAGGTGTGAAAACTTTACTTCTTATACAAAATCTATCATTGAAGCCTCCATTAACCATTTATAATCATGACTATGTCTTACTAAACCTGCTTTGACGGGATTATCTTTTATATATTTAGTTACCTTTTTAAGGACTTCGTTTTTTGGTATATACTTTGATTTATAGGGACTTTGGAAAACTCTTCCAACTAAGTGATATTTTTTATTGAGATATATTGCATAAGAGGTCATAAACCTATGCATGTACGGAGTAATCTCTCCGGGCCTGGAGCCGGAATAAATTAATATATGAAAATGATTGGGCATTAGGCAATAGGAGTATATTATTAGATTGTAAAATTTAAGAAAACGATATTGCAAAGATATGAATCTAGAATAGTCTTCTTGCTGAAAATATATTAAATTTTTTCTATTTCCCCTGTTATAGATATGATAGAAAGAATTTGGACGGAATGTTTTTTGTTTATACATATAATGGATATTGTATATTTTAGTTCTTAAATTTTTCTTAAAAAAGGAATTTAAACTTGTAAGTGAATATCTTTGAGAAAAAAGCATTTATACATCATCTTCAAAATTATGGGCTTTGCAAGCAAGGCTTTAAGTTGCTAGTATATATAAATATATTACTTGCACTATCTGCCAAAAAAGTGAGGAAACTATTTATTCCAAGTAAAGAGAACAGTTATAAGCCTATTCTTTTAAGAAAGGTAGCCTTAGTTACATATACTATCATTCTGGTCTTTGTGAACACCTTTGGGGGCTTGCTAGGCATACCTCAGGCTATGGCTAGTAGTATAACTCCATCTAATATAATAATGTTAACAAACCAAGAGAGAGCAGCAGTTGGTTTAAATACCCTAAATACAAATGCTAAGTTAGCTGCAGCAGCTACTGCTAAGGCAAATAACATGTTTGAAGAACAGTACTGGGATCATTATGGCCCTAATGGTGAAACCCCTTGGATGTTTATCACTCAAGCAGGTTATACATATGTCTATGCTGGAGAGAATTTAGCAAAAGGATTTAGAACAGCAGAGGGTGTACATGAAGCGTGGATGGCTAGCCCTACTCACAAAGAAAACATCATGAGTGGTAAGTACAAAGATATTGGAGTAGCTGTAGTAGAAGGAACTCTCTTAGGAAAAGAAACAATACTTGTAGTCCAAATGTTTGGGAACCCAACTACTCAAACATTCTCACCAACCTCTACTGTAAAATCAGACACAGTTACAGAACCAATAGTGCCAAGTATAAAGGAAAATGGAGAAATTAAATCTATTAGTATAACTAGCCCTAAAATGGAAGAAGTGGTTGATGACGCTAATGTAGATATAAAGGGAGAGACAAGTAATATCACAGGAGAGTATACCGTTGAGATATTAAGTAGTGATAGCTTAGTAGGAGAAACAGAAAGTAATTCAGATAACTGGGAATTTGATAAAGTAACTGATTGGGAAGAAGGAGAGCATGATATACAAGCTCAAGTTAAAGGGGAAAATATTAAATCTGATGTAGTTACATTTACAATAGATTCAACACCACCTAGTGTAAATCAATCTACAATTATGGTTAAAAAAGATATGGATCTTTTTGAACTACAATTCTCTTACTCTCCAGATACTACAGAATTAAAATTTGTTACAGGAGATAAAACATTTGATTTAGAACTTACTAAAGAAAACGTTGCTACCCTAAGTATACCTCAAGAAGATATAGGGGACAGATCTGTACTAATGGCAACAGATGAAGCAGGTAATATCTCCGAAATAGATATATCAGAATATTTCCTAGAAGGAAATGAAGACTCTACTGATTTTGGTACAAATTTAGTTCTTTGGTTAAGGAATGTAATAGGTACTACAGATGGTATTAGTTTGATTATAGTGGGATTTATCTTTATATTACTTAGTATAGAAATATACGTATATTGGAGAAAAGGAAGATTAGGAAAGAGTGCTGGGGAACTATTCACAGTAGGGGCTTGGTGGTTAATAATATTAGTAGGAGCATTTAAAGGTTTCGGGGGTCTTGTGTAATTTAATACTGCCTATAATTGAAAAAGAAAATAGATTTTAAAAATGAGATATTTTACCTACTCCTTATTGTACTTAGTACAGTATATTTTGCATACTCTACTCATTCACAAAATAATATATATTTACTTAGTGGAATATTAGGTAACCTATTAATTCTAACTTGGTTTGTTAGAGCATTTACTCTTTACTCAGGAAGAAAAATATCTCAATACAGTGAAGTAATACAAAGGATTTCACTAAGAGAAAGATTCTTTACTAATGTAGCACTACCTCTTCTCTTCTATACATCACTACTAGCATATATATATTTTAATACCCTGTTTTTAATGGATTTGGTATTAATAGGAATATCAATGGTATTACTATTCATTTTGTTCCTGAATATTAAAAGCTCTTTTAACAAAATATACAGTATAGAGAGTCAAACAAGAGCTATCTTTGATTTTATGTGTATAGCTACATTCTTCTTTTTAAGTAGTGTAGTAATTAGACTCGGAATAGTTATTTGGTATGTTCTCCCTATCGTATTCATCTTCTCTTTTATCCTCTTCTGGTCTGATATTAAAATACATAGAAAAGAGAGTATGTCTGCTTTAGTCATGAGTTTAATATCCTCTGCATTTGTAACCTTAACCTCTGGGTTTTTAATAAGTACAAATATTTTTATGTTACCTGCAATTAGTACATTGGCTTTCTACCTAATACTCTCTCTTTGGAATATTAGGTTTGCAGGTAAGTTAAAATTAGTTGAATATTTATTACCTTTCATCTATTCTCTTTTAGCATTAATATTAATTCTTAACATATGAAAAAAGACATTGTATTAAAAGTGGGAGGTTCAATACTGTATGACCACCTATTAAATATTAATTTTGACCTATTTAAAAGACTCAAAAAATGGTATTGGGATAACAAGGAATCTTACAACCATATTGTATTAGTAACAGGAGGAGGAGGTCTTTCAAGAAATATAGAGGGGAAGGTATCTGAAAATATTAAGGATATTAATGGAATACACAGTATAGCTATGTCTATTACACAAACCAATGCCACTATACTAGCAGCATATCTGGAAGACAAAGATATATATGTTCCTAAAACATTAGGAGATGCATATGAATATTTAAACTACAATCCTAAGGGTAATATGGTAAGTGGAGGGTTAAAGGTAGGTTGGAGTACAGATATGGATGCTGCTGTATTTGCAGATACAATACATACGGAAAGGGTATATAAAATATCTAATGTAGACTTTATATATGATAAAGATCCAAAAGAATTCTTTGATGCAACCCCTATTAGAGATATGACTTGGGCAGAGTATTTCCGGATGTTTGAAATAGTACCTGAACAGGATTTAATACCTAATGCTCATATTCCTGTAGATGCGAAGTGTTCAATATTTTGTGAAAAGAAAAGAATCTCTTTCCATGTAACAGGTGGTAAACTACTCTATGAAATAGATGAGATAAACAAGATATTAAATGAGGGAACATTTATTCACAGCTGAAAGACTACTCAATAGAGATAATCTTACATGAGGTTTTACCAGCAGGAGTCTCTATTGTTACCTTACTACCCTTCTTTTTATCTAATAAAGAACTCCCTATTGGTGATTTATATGATATTTTTGATTCTAAAGGACTAGCCTCATTCTCTCCTACAATATTAAAAGTTTTATGCTTTCCTCCCTCACACTCAATAGTTACAATAGAGCCCAATTCTACCTTACTACTCTTTCTTTTAATCACTATCTCTGCATTCTCTATAGTCTGCTTAATCTCCAAGATCTTCTCCTCATTGTTTTGGAAATCTTCTACAGCCATTGTATATCCATCATTCTCTCTTAAATCACCCTGACTTCTCATCTGGTTAAGAGTTTCTTGAAGCTTGTTTCTTAAACTACCTTCTCTCCTTTTAAGCTCTTTTTCTAATTTCTTAAGTCCTTCCTTTGTAAGAAGTACTTTTGAGTTATTTTCTCCCATTTGACTAATATATAACTTAGTTCCGAGCAATATTATATATATTTAATACTCTTGTCAATAACAGTAGATATATTTTAGAAAACACCCTTTTATGATAGAATACTTGGGACATGCCGCTATCGTCTAACGGTTAGGACACATGATTCTCAATCATGTAATCGGGGTTCGATTCCCCGTAGCGGTACCATAAACATATGATTACATTCGACATAGTAACAATATTTCCAGAAGTAATTACTCCATACATTGAGAGTAGTATCCCTAAGAGGGCTCAAGATAAGGGGTTAGTTAAAATTACTGTATATAACCTAAGAGATTGGGCATTGGATAAGCATAGGAGTATAGATGATACACCATATGGAGGTGGACCAGGTATGGTAATGAAAGTAGAACCCATATTTAACTGTTTAAAAGATTTAAGAAAAGAAAACAGTATTGTAATGCTAACCTCACCAAAAGGAGAGAAGTTAGTACAAAGTAAATTAAAAGAACTCTCTCAATCTAAAGATGCCCACTATATAATTCTATGTGGTCACTATGAAGGTTTTGATCAAAGAATACACGATTATTTAGTAGACTATGAATTCTCCATAGGGGAGTATGTACTCTCTGGAGGAGAATTACCAGCATTAGTACTAGTAGATGGTATTACAAGATTAATACCTGGTGTACTAGGTAACCAAGATTCCCTTGTATCTGAGACCTTTAATAGTGACACCCCTGACTTCCCTCAATATACTAAACCTGAAGAGTTTAATGGTTGGAAAGTACCTGATGTATTACTAGGGGGTCATCATAAAAAAATAGAGGAATGGAGAAGAGAAAAAACCTCCTCTTAATGTATATCTAATGGTGAATATCTGAGTAAATAGTTTGACCTTGTTTAGACACTCTAAATACTTTAGAATTTAAAATAAATACATAAGTTTATTTCCCACACCTATGAAAACAGAAAAATACCAGATTACAATCGAAAAGAAAAAAGAACTCATTAATGAATTAAAAGAGCTACAAGAGAAAGATTTAGTAGAAGTAACGAATAGATTAGAAGAATCCAGAGAGAATGATAGTGATGAAGATGATGCTATACTTGGAGTAATTGCATTAGAAAAACAGGGTATAGAAAATAGAATAGAAGAGATTAGTGATATATTGGATAATTGTGAATTAATAAAGGATAAAAATTACTGTGAACCAGATAAAATATCAATAGGATCGGATATAAAGGTTAAGGATGGTAATAAAATATTAGATATTAAATTAGTATCCTCTATTGAAGCAGATCCTACAAAAAACTATATTTCTGACAAATCTCCACTGGGTAGAAAATTACTAAAAGCCAAAGTAGGAGATACAATATCTCTTAAAGTAAGAGGTAATACTATCTCATACAAAGTCTTGGATGTATGTTAATTGATAGCTGATTGTAAATCCTCTATCTTAACTCTCTCCTGTTTCATTGTATCCCTATCTCTTACTGTTACAGTATTGTTTTCCAATGTTTCGTAATCAATAGTAATACAGTAAGGAGTACCTATCTCATCTTGATATCTATATCTTTTACCAATATTCCCTCTATCATCCCATACAACCTTATTATTCTCCACTAACATACTAAATATATCTCTACCCTTGTTGACAATCTCCTCTTTGTTACTAACCAAAGGAAATATAGCGGCTTTGTATGCTGCAATATCTCTGTTAATCTTAAGGACAGTTCTACTATTACCATCCCCTAGGTCTTCCTCCTCATATGCATCCAAAAGTAAGAAGAACAGTGTCCTATCTACTCCACCAGATGTCTCTACAATCCAAGGTATATATTTTTCATTTGTTTGAGGATTAGTATATGACAAATCTTTTTTAGAAAACTTTCCATGCTGTGTTAGATCGTAATCTCCTCTCCAGTGTATACCCTCATTTTCAGACCAACCCCATGGTGTATTATATTCAATATCAAAGGCTTTCTTAGCATAGAAGACTAGCTTCTCCTTAGGATGTTCAAAAAATCTCAAATTCTCTGTCTTCCTATACAACCCTTTATAGAATCTCATCCTCTCCTCTTTCCAATACCCAAACCATTTATCCATATCATCTGGATGAACAAAATATTGTAAATCCCACTGCTCAAACTCCCTCGTTCTATAGGTTAGCTTGTTGGGGGTTACCTCATTCCTAAAAGCCTTGCCAATCTGTGCAATACCAAATGGAATCTGTTGTCTAGTAGAATCTAAAACACTCTTAAAATTCAAATATATATTCTGACATGCTTCCCCTCTTAAATATGCATCCATCTTCTCCCCCTCAAGTACCCCCACCTCTGTTTTAAACAACATATTGTACTTTCTTGAATCAGTAAATTCTGTACTTCCACACTTAGGACACTTCTTATCAATATCTTCTGGTCTAAATCTCTGATGACACTTTTTACACTCAACTACCTCATCAGCAAAGCCTGTGAGATGCCCTGATGCCTCCCATACCTTTGGATGTGTAATTATTGTTCCATCTATACCTACAACATTCTCTCTCATATCTACAATATTCTTCCACCAGTACCTCTTAAGATTGTTTTTCATTTCTACACCCACTGGTCCGTAATCGTAAAAACCTCCTATACCACCATATATCTCTGAATTAGGAAATATTATTCCTCTTCTTTTTGTTAATGCTGTAATCTTTTGTAAAATATCCTCTGACATCTTTAAAGTATATTATCTTAATCCCCCAATTATACATCATCTCCTTTCTAGATGTAATTTTTCGTTGTGATATAATTTGGGGATAGAATAAATTGTAGAAATATATAAATGGAGGACTCTTTAAAAAGTAATCTCATTGGTCAAAGAAAGATTAGACTAGAAAAATTAGAAAAGATTAAAAGCTTAGGTATTAATCCATACCCTGCTAAATCTAATAGGGATATAGGTGTTGGAACGATTAAGAACGATTTCGAAAAGTACGAAGGTAAGGTACATACAGTAGCTGGTAGGATAGTTGGATGGAGAACACATGGTAAATTAATATTCGCAGATATTAAGGATCAGTCAGGTAGTATACAAATCATAGTAAAAAGTGATTGGTTAGAGCAGGATAAAGATTCTTTAAGTTGGGAGAATCTAGATCTTCTCGACCTAGCAGACTTTATAGAAGTAAGAGGGGAGATTAGTAAGAGTAAGACAGGTGAAATATCTGTACTTTCTAAAAATGTAAAGCTCTTAACTAAATCTCTTAGACCAATACCTAGGAATTTAAAAAACAAAGAGCAGAAGTTTAGAAGAAGATATCTAGATCTAGTTATTAATGAAGAGAATATTAAACTCTTTGAAAGAAAGGCTAAGTTCTGGGAAGTACAAAGAGAATTTTTAAAAAAGAATGGCTTTATGGAAGTAGAAGTACCTGTATTAGAAACAGTAACAGGTGGTGCAGATGCTAAACCTTTCATTACACATCACAATGCTCTAAATATTGATCTTTACTTAAGAATATCTACAGAGCTATATCAGAAGAGATTAATAGGGGGAGGATTAGAAAAGATATATACATTTGGTCCTAACTTTAGAAATGAGGGTATGGATGATGAACATCTACAAGAATACTACGATATTGAATGGTATTGGGCATATGCCAATTATAGGGACAATATGAAATTGGTTAAAGAACTTTTCTTAGAGATTGCTAATAGGGTGTATGGTAAAACTAAGTTTACAACGAGAGGTCATACATTTGATCTAGCAGATGAATGGGAAGAGATAGATTTTGCAGAAGCTATTAAAAAGAATTTCAATGTAGATATATTTGAAGACTCAGATGAAAAATTAGAGAAAGCACTCAAAGAGAACAATATCGAGGTAGATGGTGATATGAATAGGAATAGGATAATAGATAATATGTGGAAGGTAATTAGAGCTAAGGTATCTGGTCCAGCATTTTTAGTAAACCACCCTATGTTTGTATCTCCTTTAGCCAAATCAAGAGAAGATGATAGTAGGTTGACAGAAAGATTCCAGGTAATAATTGCAGGTAGTGAATTAGGTAATGGATACTCTGAGATAAATGACCCATTAGATCAGTTAGAGAGATTTAAAGAGCAGCAGAGATTAAGAGAGCAGGGAGATGAAGAAGCACAGATGTTAGATATAGATTTTGTAGAGATGTTGGAGTACGGTATGCCACCTACAAGTGGATATGGTCAGAGTGAGAGGATATTCTGGTTTATGGAAGATATCTCAGGTAGGGAGGGTACATTCTTCCCTCAAATGAGATCAGAATTAGAACACTCTACTCAAAAGATATATGAGGATATTCTTCCTAAGAGTAAAAAGAAAAAAGAGTAATATTTTAAAAAATATATATGGAATCTCTTAAGGATTTACTCTCAAAATTAACAGAGAAGGAGAAAGATTCCAAAGTTCAAAAGGAGTTATTTAATACTGAGCAGTTTTCAAGAAAGAAAGTCATTATTAATGATAAGCATAAGTATATATCTAGGGAGTATCAGTATTACGGACTACAATTAGCAGGTAAATTAGGAGATACCAAAAGAGTAACTATGTATATTAAATGGGCTAAAGAGAAACCAAGAGTAATACTAGAAAAGGCATACAGTTTTGCAATAGATTACCCTCATGCAAAGGATAGAAGTAGGATATTTATGTGGAAGGTTAAGGAGTTGGAGAAGGAGAGGAAGAAGGAGTAGTACTCAATATTTTAGTTATTGTTTCTAACACTATTCTACTAGCTTCATCTCCATCACTTGCTTTTACCTTACATGCAGATGAGTATTGATGACCACCTCCATTTAAAGCTTCAGCTATTTTATCTACCTGTTGATATCCCTTTGTACTTCTAAAGGATACATACCATTCGTTTTCTGCTAAGTATGATGGTTTGGCAATAAAGCCCCAATGTACTCCCTGTATATTTCTAATTATATTATCTCTTAAAAACATCTGTGCATTATTTATACCTGTTTTAGTTAGTCCAAAATCTTTAATATCTTTGTTAGTAAGATATGTAAATGACATATCTTTTTGAATATGTATATTTTGTATATATATCTTTATTGGTAATAGTGAATCTACAGGTAACTTCGTATTCCTATACTCAAAATCCTCTATATCTAATTCATAGACCTCTCTTAACTTAGCCATTAATTCATAGGTATGAGGTTTAGCATTCTCATACAGAAACCTGCCTGTATCTGCAATTATCCCTATCTGTCCTAACTCCGAAATTTCTTTTGTAATCTTGTAATTACTTTTTACCTTAATACAGAAATCTAATACCTGTTCTGTAGCAGAGCTCATATTGTTGTTAATGGTAACATCAGCTTTACTCTCTATTGTGTCATGATGATCGATTATTCCTATCTTAGCTTTTGTGGTTAAGTGTATTGTATCTTGGTTTGTAATACACATATCCCACCCGGATGAATCTGTTAATATTATTAACTCCTCATTCGTATCATCTAACTTACTAGCTATCTGTATTTCATGCATAAAGGGAATATTTTGTGTAGGAGATTGCCTAGCTTTAAAGGTTACCGTTTTTTTAGGGTAGTAAGTATTAAGAAATTTCTTTAATATTAAACCACTGGCAAAAGCATCAAAGTCTGGTCCTTTATGTGTAAGAATCAATATATTTTGGGATTTTTTTATCAAACTGTGTAACTTCCTATACTCTTTTTTCATATCTTCCAGTATATCAGATATGTAGAAGGTCTGTCCTAGGTCTGTCCCCCTTTTTTTGCCAAAAAATATTGATATTACTGCAATCTTTTTCGCTAAACCTTCCATTTTAGTAAAGAAAAAACATTGAATATGCGAGAAGTATTGCCAATATATCTTGTACTTTTGGCAAAAGATGAGGTCTGTCCCAGGTCTGTCCCTCGTATTGATAACAGAATATAGAGAGAATATAATAAGGGTAACAGATATAATATTTTTACAGTATATAGATGATAGATATTAAAAGAATAGTAGAGGAGAGAGAGGTAGTAGAAAGAGGTTTGTTAAAGAGAATGGCTAAGGAAGATTTACACTTTGATGAGATAGTAAGTTTGTATGAAAGGAAACGAGAACTTCTTAAAGAGTTTGAAGGAAAAAGAGCACAGCAAAACAGCTTCAATGATAGGATGGCTAACACTCAAAAAGGTAGTGATGAGTTTAATACCTTAATATCAGAGCTCAAAGTACTATCATCTAAAGTAAAAGAATTAGAGAGTGAACTATCTGGAGTTGATAATAAACTAACAAAGTTAATAGAGGTACTACCTAATATACCTGATGAAGATGTAGTAGCAGGAGAGAAAGAATCAAATACCGTTATTAAGATAGTAGGTGAAAAACCAGAATTTAAATTTGAGATAAAGGATCATGTAGAGATTGGTAAAGAGTTAAAACTATTTGATTTTGATAGAGCCACTAAACTCTCAGGTAACAATTTCTCAATGTATACAGGTATGGGTGCTAGATTAGAATGGGCACTACTTAACTACTTTATAGACGAACATATTGAAGATGGGTATGAGATGATTTTACCTCCACATATAGTAGGGGAGGAGTCTGGGTATACAGCTGGTCAACTTCCTAAGTTTAAGGATGATGTATATTGGTTAAAAGAAGAGAATCAATTTTTAATACCTACCTCAGAAACATCCCTTACCAACCTATTTAGAGATGAAATATTGGATGAGAGAGATTTACCTAAAAAATACTTTGCATATACTCCCTGCTATAGAAGAGAGGCCGGTAGTTATAGAGCTAATGAGAAAGGATTAATTAGAGTACATCAATTTAACAAAGTAGAAATGTATCAATTTACTACAAAGGAAGGTAGCGAGAAAGCATTCGATGAATTAGTAACTAAAGCAGAGAGGTTAGTAGAGGGGTTAGGTCTACATTACAGAATTAGTAAATTAGCAGCAGGAGATTGTTCCGCAGGTGCTGCTAGAACATATGATATTGAAGTATGGCTTCCTGCAATTGGTCAATACTATGAAGTTAGCTCTATATCCAATGTCCGTGAGTATCAATCTAGAAGAGGCAATATGAGGTATAGGCCGAGTAAGGGAGAGAAAACAGAGTATATGAGTACCTTAAATGCTTCTGGTTTAGCTACTAGTAGATTAATGGTTGCCCTTATCGAAACATATCAACAAGGGGATGGTTCCTTACTTATTCCTCAGGTATTACAGAAGTATATGGGTATAGATAAAATAGAGAAGAAGTAATATATGAGTTACTTTCTAGGCTTTATTCCAGAAAAAGAATCTAAATACAAAATAGGGAAGGTAATAGGAGAGATAGGGATGATGTTTGATGATTTCGGTATTCCTGTTAGATGGGTTAAACCTAAAACATTTCATATTAGTTTATATTACTTAGGTGAAAGATTCTCCATATTAAGTAAATTCCTTCTAGGAAGGAAAATGAAGAAGGTACATATCCCTAAAATTAGTATCTCATTTGCTACCGTAAAAGTAGGTATATCTAGAAACTACAAAGAGTTAGTATATTTAGAATTAAAGGATGGGGGAGAGGAAATGAGAGAGTTACTTTTACAATTAAGAAATAAATTAGGGGGAAAAGATACTACTATGTTTGTACCTCATCTAACTATTGGAAGAATTAGTAAAGATCTATCTCAAGAGGAGTACAGGAATATAGCGAAGGATATATCTAGGGTATCTAAGAAATTAAATTTAGGAGAGATTGAGTTTACTGTAGATACAATATATTTAATAGAGAGTAAGGAGGGAGATTACTCCTTTAAAATGAAATTTGAAGCTTCGTAATATATATCTTTTTCGTTATTTACCCATATACTATTTTTGTTTCTCTTAAACCAAGTATATTGTCTTTTAATATATGACATACTATTCCTATATATATTTTCCTTTACCTCTTCTAATGTTTTTCTGTTATCAAAATACTCCTTAAACTCAATATACCCCATACTATTCATACCCCTATCTTCATATGTATATCCTTTCTCAAGTAAAGAGATATTTTCTTTGAGTAAACCATCTCTAAACATTCTATCTATTCTGTCTTTTACTCTTCTTTCTAAGATATCTTTCTCAACATCTAAAACAAAATATCTATTATCTAATGTGTTACCCTTTCTCTGATTAATACCTTTCCTTTGTATAGCTCTAATTAATCTATGCTTATTCTCTCTATCACTTTCATTCATACTAGGTAGATAATCTTTAGCTAACTCTTTTAACTCTTCAATACTTTTATTTTGAAGAGTAAGATTGTTCTCATCATTTTTAGTTAGTAAATAATTGAATACAACGCTATCTATGTACAATCCACTACCACCTACTAATATTGGAATACCTCTCTTACTAGTAAGAATATCTTTAACAGCTAATTGATATTCAAAGAGAGTGAAGTTACTTTTAGGATCTACAAAATCATAGAGGTAATGTTTAAT
>CAYSEU010000014.1:0-14923 GCA_964430365.1 uncultured Candidatus Saccharibacteria bacterium | reverse complement strand
ATGGTTAATAAAGAAACGGTTCATTCCCAATTATATCATTTACTTGACATATATGAGTAAAGAAAAGGATAATTGTAATATATATAAATTATGAGATTTAAAAGATGGAAGGGATACCAAGTATATATTGGATGATTCTTATTGGGATTTTTACTGGATTTGTTTGTTTTGTACTGTATCAATTAGGAATGCTTTTTAAAGATAGTAGGGAGGTTGTAAGAAGGGCAGAGAAGACAGTAAAGTTAGCAAATGATTTAGTAGAAGAGGTAAGTGAAATAGTGGATACCGTAAAAGGTACAATATATCAAATTAATACTACTGTATTAGTTCCTCTTAAAAAAATTACTACTGTACTAGGTATTGTATCAGGGATAGCGGAGGGTATCAGTTCTAAAAAGAGTAAATAGTCGTTGATATTAGAACTGCTAACAGTTATTATGAATAGATGCAATTAACTCCATATCAGAAGAAACAGATTAGATTTGTTTTAGTACTACTCTTAGGTATACCTGCTACTATATTTGGTGTATATAAAGGGGTTCAATATCTTTCTCAAGCAACTGGAGATCCTACTCCTCAACAGGTAGTTATTTCTAATGTTACAAATGTTTCAATTACATTAAGTTGGTTTACACAAAAAGAGGTAGAAGGATACGTTATTCCTGTTTTAAACGGAGCAGAGAAAGCTCCAGTAGCGGATAAGAGGGGGTCAGGTAAGAGATTTAATCACTATGTAGAATTAAAAAGTCTAGAACCAGATACAGAATACTCCTTTATATTACTCTCTGATGGAGAGAGGTATGAGAGTGGTAGTAGTGGAGTGTATAAGGCAAAGACACTTAAGGTGAGTGCTGATACACAGGCTCCAGTAGAGGTACATGGTTTTTTAGAAGGTTCTTCTGTAGAAGATTCCATTGTATACATTATGTTTGCTAACAAGAGTGCATATCCTGTTAGCACCGTTGTTTCCAACAGTGGTTCTTGGATACTCTACTTCTATACTAAAAACATAGAGGATCAAACAGTAGTAAAAGTAACTGATGATACTCAACTTGTTTTAATGGGGAGGATGAATTTAACGAATGGTGCAGTATTAGAGGGTACTTTCTCGGCAATGTTTGATAGTAATGGGAAATTAAACCAAGCATATACATTTGAGTTAGGAGATATACAGGATTTAATATCATACTTTCCTCCACAGGTTGTACTTAGTAGTGTTAGTAGCACAGTAATACCTGTAGATGGTAAAGATGATGATGAAACTCCAACACCACCTCCTGTACAACCTGTTGATGAGGAAGATGAAGAGCCAGTGGCAGATGATGATACATATTCTGGCCCATATACTATTAAGCATGATATATCATGGACAGATTTAGTTTCTGAGTCTAGTAGTTTTAATTTACAAAGTGGAGAGGACACAATCTTAGTTACTAATCTTACTAATACAGGTTTTAGTGTAGTATGGAGGTCTGCGGAGAAAGAGGAAGGATATGTTAAATATGGTACTTCTAAAACAGCTCTTAATACAGAAGTAAGAGATTACAGAGATGGTTTTGTATCTATGGGTCAACACTCGTCTCATTTGGTTGAGAGTGAGAGATTAGAAGCAGATACAACATATTACTTTGAGGTATATTCAGGAGATGAGGTATATGATAACGGGGGAGAGAAATATTCAGTAACAACATATCCCTTACTTTCTACTGCTATACCTTTTGAAACTAAATCAGGACAAGTAATAAATGCAACAGACCCATCTGATTGGGTATTGGTGTTTAAATTGATAGATAATGATGAATTAGGAACATTAGGGAGTTCAGGATACCTTTCTACACTACCAGATGAAGAAGGATATTGGATGACAACAATAGGGGATTCTAGAAGTGAGGATGGAGAATCATATTTCTCTTTCTCTAATACCGATATATTACAAACATTTTTTGTGGGTGCAGATAGTAAGAAATTTGACTATCCTCTCTCTTTGGAAGAGGTAGAGTTAGATGTATTAGAGATAGGGGAAACTACTACTTCTAGTAGTGTGAAATTACTTTCCAATTATGGCATAATCAATTTAAGATAGTTTGTAGTTTTTACATTAGTAAATGAATAGGGTAATTAACAAATTAAAACCTGTATTTCTTTTAATTGGTATGAGTTTACTCTCTGTACTAATAGTTTTTGTTACAAATATCTTCCAGAAACCTCCAAAAGTATATACACCTGTTGATACTGAAATACAACAAACTCAAGAGGAAGAAGTTGTTACAACGGATAGCGATACTTCTACTCCATCAAAGGTAAGCGATGTAAAGGAGGATTTTGGACTTGTACTATCAGCATCTTCTGGTAATGATATTAATAGCTGTCAGAACATTGTGACGAAAATAGATACATACTCTGTGTGTGAGAGGCAGGGTGATGGCGATGTAGATTTCTATGATAGTAAGGTATCTATACCTTGGCCTGGTGAATTAGTTAGTAAAAGCGCTACAGTCTACTTAATCTCTGTTCCTGTTCCTTTAGAGCTATTTTCTGGTATGGATGTAAAGGATTCTAATAGGTTGATAAGCTCAGAGAACCCCACCTTTAAAGCAGCAGGAGAACAGATAGATGAAACAACAGTTAATGTATTACTACCTCCTGGTACTCAAATTGATGAATATAAATCATGGACGGAAGATGAACCCTTTAGTATGAAATATGTATTAGGTTTCATCCAAGATAGTTTTCAAAAGAGTGATGAAGGAGAGGTTGGAGTAGAAGAGAAATTAACTAATAACTGTGAATATTGTAATAATGCATCTAATCCTAATCCTGATAAAACAAATACCTTTGCAGAGCTTATGTTGGATAAAGGGTATATGTATCCTGGTGAGAAAGATGATACTACTGTAGAGGAGATTACTGAGTCTTGTGATGATGATGACAAGTTTGAAGATTGGGGAGATACAGAGTTTAAATCATGTATTGCATCTTTACCAGATATTGCTATTTCCTTTATTAAAAGTATCTCTCTTAAAGATTGGGTAGATTGTTTGGTGAATAAAGATAAGTGTATTGATCCTAAAAAAATTGTGATTAAGATGTCATCACCTTTTGGTTCTGATGAAGGGTGTAAAGATGGGGTATGTACAAATGCATATATGAATACGAGAAATAATAGTGCATTAGCGCCAACAATAGATTCAGAAGGGAAATTCTACTATACAACAGATTGTACTGCGATTATTCAAGGTAGACCTTATACAGTTAAATGTGCTTGGGATATGTCCCATTTATACAGAGAGAAAGATTTTTCTGGATTTGATGACTTACCAAAGGTAGAATCAGTACCTTCGGATAGTCAGTACAATGATTTTCTTAAGAGTGTGAAGGGTGATAGAAAAATAGCTATACCTTTATAAATATTTAGATTAATTTTATATATTAATACAATGAGTATATCTAAAAAAATATACAAGACATCTCTGTATATGAAAGAGATATTTTCGAGAAAGGGCTTTAAAGCTTCTTTAATGTTTTTTCTTACAATATTTCTTTTATTTGGAACATTAAATGCATATGCACAAACAGAAGAAGAGAATGAATTTAAGGTAGAACCTGCATGGAAAGAAACCAAGTGGTATCATAACCTTGCTAGTGGTTTAGAGGGAGATAAAAAGGATGAAGATAATATGAATAGTAGGAATGGTACGGAGTTTCTAAATGGATCATGGACGATAGTTTCACTTATTGCTCCTGAGATTACAAATTACAGTGCTATGAATGGAGACGGTATCCCTTATGATTTGAAACGAGGATTGCTTGGTATGGCGGAAGATGCAGGTACTACTGCATATGCGATTTATCCTAAAGTAAATATTGGAGAGCATTTAGCTCAACAATGGGTTCCAGGGTATAAAGATGAGGTTACAAGTTTATATGCTGCGAATTCTGCTTCGGGGCATATTTCTGGATATGAAGAGCTTATGAATAGTGGTATTGTTGATTTATGGACTAGAACATTAAATCTCTCTTATATATTTTTTGTCTTGGTTATGATAGTAGCTGGTTTTATGATTATGTTTAGACACAAACTTGGAGGTCAGACTATGGTAACTCTTGGTACTGTCCTTCCCAAGATTGTTATTTCTCTAATCTTAGCCACTTTTAGTTTCGCTATTGCTGGCTTCATAATTGATATTGGTGGTGTTGTAACAGGTGTCGCAGCGTATGTATTAGGAGATGGAGATAGTTTATCCTCTATCTCAGGAATTAAAGGTTTAATGGCCTCAGTACTTGGGCAGGATAATACTAAATTCGGCTATGTGGTAAAAGGTGTTATTGAGTCCTTTGGGATATCGGATTTATTTAAAACAATGGATTCAGGCTCTCCTGTAGGTCTCTTAGCAATAGCTCTTGCAGTTGTATCTTTTATAGTTCCTGTTATTGGTGGAGCAATTGGTTCTGTAGCTATGGTAATTCTTTTAATAATATTGGGTATTATATTCTTTGGTGCTATTAAAGTATTAATAGTCCTTTATAAGGCATACTTTGGTCTTCTAATTGCAGTAATACTTGGTCCTATTCAAGTTACATTAGGTGCTATACCGGGTAATTCGAATATGGTAGGAAATTGGATAAAGACAGTTTTAAGGAATGTTCTAGTTTTTCCTGTGGTATTTTTTATTGTTAATATCCCAAATGCCATATCGGGCTCTGCTATACTAGCAAGGTTTCCAGGGAAATTAGTATTTGAAGATCCTGGTTTGTATGAACCTACTGCTGTTACTGCAGGTGGAGTCTTTATCGCACTTCTTAGGATATTTGTACTTTACTTTGCAGCACAAGCTCCCCAATTTATAGCTGCTGTAATACCACCAAATACCTCTAGGGGAATGGCTGAGGGTCTTAAAGCAGCTCAGGGTAATCTTACAAAGGTACCTTTGATTGGAAGTTTGTTTAAGTCTTAATTAAGAAGAATATATGCCAAAGAAAGGGCAGTCTCAAAATTATGATGCATTAGGAAGTATTTTTAACTTCCTGTTTGAGCAATCTAAACAGCCACCAGATAAAAGAAGACCTATCCCTGTTACGGGAGAGTCAGGTAATGATGCTTTAACAGGAATGATAGCTACAGCCTTGACTAGGCCTGCAGCTTTTGTCACAGAAACTTCTATAAACGAGTTCAATTCAATATTAGATGTAGAGTTAGCAAAGGTAAAATTCGATAGGAATGGTGAGGATATTAAGATTAGAACTTCTAAAATAATTGATCTTATAAAAGATCCTGCTGGATATATAGATAAGGTCATTAAAGATAATGATGCTGCAAGAAAGGCGAATAGAGCGAAATTCCTTGGTGAAACTATGGAGGACTTTATCACAACCTCATGGGCATATAAATTTGGGAACAAAGAGGTTCAAAGTGCTGCAGTAGCAAATTCAATAGCAAATGAAAAGGCGGAGACATATAAAATAGCTAGATCAGTTGGACAATACTCTAGAGCTGGTGTAGCAGATGCTCCTGCAGAGGATCTAGATTTTATGTCAGAGAGATCATTACAGTTACTTGGTAGGGAAACTTTTGGTCAGGGGTGGGATACTCTTGGAAAAAAGGAAAAAGACGAATTTATCCTAATACTCTCTGGAGGTGGAGGTGATGCAATTGAAAGAGAATTGAATCTAGCAAGAGGATCAAACCCCAAAGGTTCCTATGAAGAAATTAAGCAATATCTTGAGAGAAAGTACAATCCTAATACCGCTAATAATTTTGAAACGGCTTTAAGAAATTATAAGGTTGAAGATGAAGATAAGAGTATAAAGAAAATAGCAGATGCTCCTAAGTCTGTTGTTTCTGTATTTAGCCCCTCCCTTTACAAAACCTTAGAACAAGAAAATCTTACTAAAAAGATTAACAGCCTAAGTGGTGCAGCTCCAGGTTCTGATCAAGAGAATGAAAAGAGGATGTATGAAAAGACAAGGCTTCTTCTAATGATGGATAAGCATGGGAAGAACCAAATACATCTTAATATAGATGCTCTAAAGAGAGAGCTTGCGACTACAACAGATAGTAATAGGAGGAAAGAGTTAAAAAGACAGATTAAAGACTCAAAAGAGGGTTTAAGAGTTATGGGATATCAAGGTTTCTTTGCTAATGTCGGTAAATTAGAGGGTACAATTAATTCGTTCAAGGCAACAAAAGAAACGTTTGGAGAGGATGGGTCGAATATTGTAGGAAGTATACTCTCAGGATCATATTTTAGAGATGATACTAATAGGTACAATCCTATTGAGAAAAAAACGGTAGGTGGTGTAGATATTTTTCTTGCTAAAAAAAGTAATCATAAAGGATCAATTGAAACAATTAATAATAAGTACAATCAAATCGGGGAGAATATCTACTATATGACCCCAAGGTCCATAGTGAGGACTTTCTTCTATAATGGTGAGGGCTTTGCAAGGTTACTTCATAGAAATCTAGAATCAGTAAATAAATATATTACTGCTGATATAACAAAGTTAGGGATATCTATGGATGATATTCGAAAGTCTTTTAATAGTACTTCAGGGAAAGCACTAGATCAATATATAGAGCTTACTTTGAATAAATTAAGAGGTAATCTCCATGGTGATGATTTACTGCGAGTTGAGAAATTACTTAGAAAATCTAAAACATTTAAAACTCTTACAGATAGGTTTAGTCTTCCATTTAAGATACAGTCAGCAGTAAACAAGGCTTTAGCACAACAACTTAAGAAAGCTAGGGTATCATTTGCAAAAATGCTACTAAAGAACAAAGGATTAAGAGATATGCTAGTTAAAACAGGGGGAACTAAACTATTAGGACAGTGGATTGCAGGAGGTGGTATTAAGGTGTTAGTAAAATCCTTAGTTACAGCTGTGGCAGGTGCTATAGGTTTAGTTGGTACCCCTATTGCTAGCTTTCTTATAACAATTGGTACATATGTAGCAACAGATTTATTGTTGAAAATGGCTAAGGGTGCTCTAGTAGTTATGAAGTATGTAACAATGGGAATGATTGCAATTGTAATACTTTTATTTCTTTCAGCATCAGGTGAGGTATCGAAGTTTAATAAGAGGAATTATACATATGGCAATGTAATTCCTGATACAGTTGTACAGTGTACCCTTTATGATGAAATAGAAATAGATCCAGGCAAAACGACTCCATGGGGAGATCAAATAATACCACCTATGTCTACAGAAGAGTGTCTATTTGGAACTGGTCGATATGAATGTTCCCAAGGTTTTGTTGATGTTATAGGATGGAGTCACGAGGACTATACCGCAGCTCTGCCTGTGGATATTATATATGTATATTCAATTAGTGCTCCTCAATTCTGCTCCACTGGGAATTGTGTAGTAACAAGAATAGCTCAGATTGTATGTTCAGATGGTAGTGATGCGGGTGGTATTGTTGAATTTGATGCTAGTGACGGTAAAACTACATATCATTTCAAACTCCTTCACGTTGTTCCTTATAAAGGAATTGTTGAGGGATATAAATTAGATGGTGGAGAGGGAGTAGCAAGAGTGCTTGAACCTCATGAGCTAACAGCGGGAAATTGTTGGACGGGAATGCACTTACACTTGGAAACAAAACAGAATGGTACACCAGTAGATCCTTTAGAATTATTACAAAGTTTTAGTTGTGATGTCCCTGATGAAACGGGATGTAGTGATCCTAAATAAAAATTAAGGGAGAAATTATGATTAGAATAAATAAAAAGTTATTGATAATATTAATAATAGGTTTGTTATTTATACTATTAACAATATTTTTGTCCTCTCCAAAAGAGCAGTATCCTGAAGAACCATTACCAATCAAAAACCTTGGTTCTAGCGAGGAAGAGATAGATGTTTCTACAATAAATATTCAGGAAGAAGAGAGAGATCTCCTATTTGTTAAACCAAAAGTACATATAGCCTTAGTCCAAGAAATGATTGATTCTTTGGGATGGAGTTTAAAAAAGGAAGAGTATAAAAATAGTAGGTTAGTAACTTGGAGTGATGGTAAGAATACATTTAAGTACAATGAAAATAATGATACTCTATTGTTTACGATATCTAAAAGAATTCAAATAGAGGAAGGGTTAGAGGGGTTTTCACAAATCTTCAATGAATATCTTGGTATTAATTATGAATTTAGGTTTGAAAGAGAAGAAGAGTCTGGAACAGGTATAACAAGATACTATGCTTCAAGAATGATTGGAGATTTTCCTCTGCAATTTGGAGGATATTTTGGATATTCTGATTATTTAGCATTTGATAAGAATGGTAACTTAGTAGGTGGGGAATTGCTTCTAGTAGAAGTAGAAGAGGGAGAAGGTAAGATACCCTTAATTAAAAAAGAGGATTTGATTAGATATGTAAATCAGAGCGGATATCCTAAAGAAAGCTATGTGGAGACCACAGTTCTTTATAGTACAATAGACCTTTCTTATCTGGATGATGCATGGGAAGATATTGAGGATTCTGTTTCTAACTGTAAAGCATCTTCATATGAAGAGATTTTTCTTTTTAAGGATTCTTCTCAAGGTTACTTATTCCCTGTATTCAAAATCTCTTCTAATTGTGATGTAGAGTATAAAAATCAAACTTACTCAGTACCTGCTACCTTCTACCTTAATGCTGTAGATCCAATGTATATTACGAATACGAACTAACTGTATATGATAGAATATCTTTATGAAGGTTATTAAATTACTCACAATTTTTCTATTTACACTCTTTGGGTTTACTCTCTTAAGAAGTAATAGTTATGCAGTAGAGATAATAGGTAGGGAAGAAATAAGTATAGACGAATCACTCTCAGAAGAATTAGAGGTATTTTCTTCTCCCCAAAAGATATATATATCCCAAATTAAAGGATTTAATAATGAACTAAGTAATGATAGTAAGGAATGGGTACAACTACTCTACTATCACAGTATTACTAGACTCAATCTAAATGATATACCATATAATTACTTAATAGATCAAAGTGGAAACATATATGAAGGAGCAAGAGGAGGTGTAGGAGTTAATCCAGGTTTAGAAGGTGGTGAGAATGTCATATTAATAGGGATAATGGATGAGCGATCTTCTCTATCTCCTCGAACATATTCATCATTAAAAGAGTTTGTAGAAGAGCTATCATATAAATATGGAATAAAGGAGGGTAACTGGGACTTTGTAGATTTAAAACTAAAAAGCAGTAAAGAAGGATTCTCATACTTAGTACCTGAACAATCTAAAAATCCTCTTAAGCAATCTATAAGTATCTCTTTTGAAGATATAGAATGGTCTAGTAAAGAGCACTTAGATTATAAAGGGAGTGTAGTATCTGTAGATTACGAAAAAGAGGTAGTTATCGGTAATAAACTAATAGTAAAAGTAGTAGTTAAAAACGAAAATGATTTTGCATGGTTTAGTTCACCAAACTATATATATCTCTCTATAAAAGATTCCAAAGAAAGTATACACGCTATTAATTCTGAATGGGAGAGTTTTAGTAAACCAACATACATTAAAAATGATGTTGTAAAGCCTGGTGATACTGTAGAGATATCATTTGAGATGTTAGCAAAGAGTAAGCCAGGTAAATATAAGGAAAGTTTCTACCTTATGAAATCACCTGATATTGTAGTAGATGCTTCCTCTTTTGATGTTGAGTTTAGTATTGTAAAGGGTGATAACAAGATAGTGGAGATAGTTTCTCCTGAATACGGTTTTGTTAATATTAGAGAGTGTAGATGGTATAGCTGTGAGAAAGTAGAAGTAGCTAATGAAGGAGAGGTATTTATTACTACTAAAAAAGAAGAAGGTTGGTATGAAATACTGTATGGTGATAACAAGAGAGGTTGGGTATATCAAAAATATGCTAGAGAACTTTAACTCATAGTTTCCTCTTTATATATCTCTATCTCATAACCCTTTTCTCCTGTATCTTACTTCTTACTTAGAATATAATCATTATCGTGGCTTCTCAAGATATAATTCTCGGAAAACTTAATCAACAACAAAGGATAGCTGTAGAAAGTACAGAAGGTCCTCTTCTTGTATTTGCTGGTGCAGGCTCAGGTAAGACTAGAGTTATTACTAACCGTATAGCCTACTTAATAACACAGAAAGAGATTTCTCCAGAGAACATATTAGCAGTTACCTTTACTAAAAAGGCAGCAGGAGAGATGCAAGAGAGAGTGACCTCTCTTCTAAAAGAGTTAAAGGTAGGGAATGAGAGTACACCATTAATAGGGACATTTCATTCAATAGGAGCTCTCTTTTTAAGGCAGAATGCTAAGTATATAGGCCTATCTCCCAATTTCTCAATATTTGATTCTAATGATTCAGAAAATTTAATAAAGGATATCCTTATAGAACAAAATATTGATATTAAACAGATTAAACCTAAAGCTATATCATATTTCATATCTGCTGCTAAGAATGAAATGGTATCTCCAGATACATTCTCACATCACTACGGTGGATTTTTGGAAGATATTACTTCAGAGATATATCCTTTGTATCAGAAACAGCTGCTTTCACAAAATGCACTAGATTTTGGTGACCTAATATATCTTACTGTTAGATTACTTTCTGAAAATGAAGAAGTATTAGAAAAGTACCAAGATATGTACAAATATATGATGATAGATGAGTATCAAGATACTAATGCAGCTCAATATATGTTTGCTAAATTACTTTCACAAAGATATCAAAATATATGTGTAGTAGGTGATGATGATCAGGGTATATATGGTTGGAGGGGAGCAGATATTAAAAATATTCAAAACTTTGAAAAAGATTTTGAGAATGTAAAGGTAGTTAAGTTAGAACAGAATTATAGATCTACTGCGAATGTAATATCTGCTGCCACTGCAGTGATACAACAAAATTCCTTAAGGGTAGAAAAAGCTCTTTGGACAGAAAAAGGTTCTGGCAATTGTATATCTGTATATCAAGCAAATAATCAGGAAGATGAAGCGCTGTATGTAGTGGATGAGATAAATAGGATGAGAAGGAGTGGAGTACCATTGGTAGATATTGCAGTGCTGTATAGAACCAACTATCAATCACGAGCCATTGAGGAAGCATTTCTAAAAGGTGCTTTGCCATACAAATTGGTTGGAGGTTTTAGATTCTATGACAGAAAAGAAATTAAAGATATTCTTAGCTATATGCGCTTTATATACAACCTTAAAGATGATCTAAGTATATCTAGGATATTAAATGTCCCAGTAAGAAAGATGGGGCCTAAATCAGTTGCTAAGATACATGAGCTTTCTAGGGAGTGTAAGTGTAGCGTAGGAGAGCTAATAGTTGGTACATATGAAATATCTAACTCTTTAGAAAAAAGTTTAAGTATCTCATATGCAGGCATAGAGAGTAAGATAGAGGATATGAAACAGTTTAATAGCTTAGTAGAGCTGTTTGGTAGTCTGTATACCCAAGTAAAAGGTTTAGATGTTCTTTCAACAATAGATTTAATACTTAGAAAGAGTAAGTATGTAGATTGGATAGAAGATGGCTCAGAGGAAGCGGAATACAAAAAGGAAAATATTGAGGAGTTAAAGAGTGTAGCTAGTGCATATTCAGTAAGGTATAAGGAGAAATCATTAGATATGTTTTTACAAGAGATAAATTTAATAGAACAAGAACAGAGTAAGAATCAGGATGGCACTGGTAACTATGTAAACCTTATGACATTACACTCATCTAAGGGATTAGAATTCGATTATGTATTTATAGTGGGTATGGAAGAGGGAATACTTCCTCACTCTAGATCATTTACAGATGAAAACGGTTTAGAAGAAGAAAGGAGGTTATGCTATGTAGGTATTACTAGAGCTAAGGAGAAACTATATCTAACATTCGCAGAGAGGAGATTAACAAGAGAGGGATATTCTACTCAAATACCCTCCAGATTTTTAGGAGAGATACCACAAGATATATGTGATTATTTTAGTTGGCAGAGTTAGTAAATCTTTAATACTTCCCTATTATACTTAGCATTACATGCTGGCCATTGGCTTGTTCTAGTTGATTCTCCTGCCCTATATTTAGTAATAGTATGTTTAATTTGTGCATGTCCATCAAAGATATTTTCACTAAACTGTTTTCTCCACCAATATGGACTCCACTGGAAAAGGCCCTTGTATGTACTTTTGTTAGATTCCGCATTACAACCTGATTCGCAATACATTATAAATTTAAGCCATCTCTTCTCCTCATTACTGTATGGGCCAGAATCAACAACAGAGTACCAGTAAGGGCAATCATACCCCCTTATTGTTATTCCCTCTAGTGAGTACCATGAAGTACCTACTTTCACTACTGCTGATACAGGCTCTTTTTTGATATCCTCTTCTATTAATTCACTCTTAACTAAGACTCCATCTTCATAGTAATGTAGAAGAGTTTCTGTTTTTAAACCTAGCACACCCTCTTGTACTGTCTCTCTTTCACCTTCGAAAAGCTCTGTGGTCTTAATTATCTCAGTCTCAAAAGGTATATCTACAATATTCTCTACTAAGAGTACTTCTGTTTTAATAATGGATAGAATACTTCCATCAATTGGGTACTTAGTATTTAATACAATAGTATCGTTTTGTCCTAAGGATATATCATTTTGTTTAAGAATCTCTTTAGTATCTGTTAAAGTTGTAAATACTCTAAATACTTCATTTCCTCTTTTTATTGTAATAACCTTTGGACCTTGAGCTACTCTCTCTTTCTTTTGATCAAGGTTATATATGAAGGTATTTAAATCTATATCTTGTTCAGCTTGAGCATACACCAGAGTATATGATTTATTAATAAAGAGTAAAAGAAATATCCCAAGTGCCATTAACATAACTAGGGGAGGCAGTGATATTTGATTTTGTTGTTTATTACAACTTTCTTTTTGCATTTAAATAGTTATATTACGGGATTAATGAGAGTATAGCATGATTATACATATATGTGTAAAATAGGAGTATGAACAAAATTATAAAAGTTGTATTTTTCCTTTTCATAATTACTACCTCTGGTTTTTTACTCTCTGGATGCACTACATCAGAAGAGAAAGTAAGTGAGTATAACAAGGAGATATCTGAGGCAGATCTGTTAATTGCGAGTATGGATTACAGTTTGGCACTAGAAAAATTAAGTAAAACATCTGAATTAATACCTTCTAGAATAGATGCATACCAAAGAATAGTAGATATCTTTATCACCAAAAATAGGCTCGAAGATGCCACCAAGATACTAGATGAATCAGCAACTAAATTAGATGATTCTGATAGGGGCTCTCTTTATGTAGATATTGGTAATGCATATTACCAATTAAAAGATTTCGATAAAGCACTCTATAACTATCAAATAGGGAAGGGTTTTGATAGCTCAAATATGCTAGCTTCCCTAGGAATAGCTAAGGTATACATTCAAAAGGGTAACATAGAGGGAGCAAAAAAATTGTTAGAGGGTAAATATGAAGGAGATGAGTATATTGAATCTCAGCTATTACTCTCATATCTGTATTCTCTTAATAGTGTCGAGGGTGCTATAGATGCTATTAAAGACGTAGAGCCAGGAGATGATTGGAGAGGAGAGTATACAGATTGGAGTAAGCTATTAGAGGGCTTAACAGATGACGAACTATTTAATAGTGCTAAGTTAGGAAAAGTATATATGGATGAAGGATATCCATACCTATCAATCGCTGTACTAGAACCAAGGAAAGATAAGATGCTTGAGTATATGGATGGTATATATATACTTGGTAAGGCATATTATGAACAGGGTGAGTATCAAAAGAGTATAGATTTACTTGAAGACGGTGTGTTCGTAAGTAATCTTAATCAGTATGTATATTGGGTACTGGCAAGAGACTACTATATGTTAGATGATTTAGAAACATCTTTCTCCTACTACGAAACAGCACTCTCATATGGTGGTGACTATGCAGAACAAGATTTGTATATAGAGTATTTAGATTTCCTGTTTGAAGAGAATCAAACAGAGAAAGCTTTAGAGATAATGAAAAGGGCAGAGAGAATATTTGATAGGGATTGGGTTAAACTGTATTACATGGAGTTGTACACCTTACGAAAAGATTTCGAGAAATTCGAATATCATATGAATAGGGTAGATTATAGTAAGCTAGATAGCGAATTAAAATCTGACTACCTGTATGTAAAGGGTGGTTACTTTATACAAAATAATCAACTAGATGATGCGAATAGGACATTAGACCTGTTCTGGGAGTTAAATCCATATGATGCTAGGTATAACCTCTTAGTAGCCCAACTTAGTTTCCAAGAGGGTAATTTAGACGATGCTAGGATATACTCTAAGCAGGCAATAGAATATGACACTCAAAGAGAGGTTACAGAACAAGCACTTAAGCTATTGGCTCAGATTGATTAGTCTGCTATAATCCCCATTGGTGTAATCCTAATTTTCCATTAGGTGTTTAATTTGAAGATATGTATATATGCAAACCTATGATGTAAAAATGCCTCTAGAGCAAACCAGAAATATTGGTATCATTGCTCATATAGATGCTGGAAAAACTACTACTACTGAAAGACTTTTGTACTTTACCGGTCAAATTCACAAGATGGGAGAAGTACATGAGGGAGCTGCAACTACTGACTTTATGGAACAGGAAAGAGAAAGAGGAATCACCATTCAATCAGCAGCTGTAACATGTTTCTGGGACTTTGATGGTAAGAGATATAGAATTAATATAATTGATACTCCAGGTCATGTAGATTTCACTGCAGAGGTAGAAAGATCTTTAAGAGTATTAGATGGTGCAGTCGTTATATTTGATGGAAGAAAGGGTGTAGAACCTCAGTCTGAGACTGTATGGAGACAGGCTAATAAATATCACGTACCTAGAATCTGCTTTATGAACAAAATAAATCTCATTGGTGGGGATTTTGACAAG
>CAYSEU010000013.1:0-16177 GCA_964430365.1 uncultured Candidatus Saccharibacteria bacterium | reverse complement strand
AAGGAGAACCTTGGAATCAAGAATTTAAAAGGCAGGATATACAGGAATGGATTGTTAAATTAAATGAGAGTCCAAATACAGAGATAGAAACAATTGAACAAGATGACAAAGTCGTAGGGTTCTACATTGCTCAAAGAGATACTTTGGAAAAGATATTACCCACATTTAATGACACCTTCCCTGTCATTCTATCTACACCAATAGGTGGAAAGAGAGTAGAGGAGAAATATCTTCAACAAGATTACAAAGAGGAATTAAATACTAAAATTAATAAGAATATAGAACCAAAAGACGATGTACTTTACATGTTAGATATTGGGATACTACCAGAATATAGAGTTTTCAAAGTACAGAAAAGAATGTATGATATTATGAACAGCAGTGTTGGTGATAAGGGATATGTATTAGCACAAACTATGTCATATGGACCAATGGCTGATTTAATTAAAAAAGTAGAAACCAAAGTAATTCTTGATGAGATTCCCATTGAAGGAACGCAGTGGAAACATATAATATTTACATTTAAATCTAGTAACTTTCCAAGAAGATAATGAGTGACGAAACAAAAAAATATATAAGTCCGTATGACAATTTTTGTAATGGATACGCTGGAGACAGTAACCAAGATAAAGGATACATACTAGGAGTATCAATAGGTATAGGAATATCAGAATCAAAATTCTCCCATAAAGGCTCAAATCTTTTAGACGAAATAAATGCATTTGATTTAGCAGAAGTAGATGGCCCATACCTTGGGCAATTAAATATGTCTATAGTGTCCTCATTTTGTGGTCCACAAGGTCTAATATGGGGGTATGATATAGCAAGTAACATAGAAAATAGAGAGAGATTTACTGATATAGGTGTAGAGCAGGTCTCATTTGAAGATGAAACTATTGATATTTACAATGGTAATTTCCTCGTAGATTCATTAAAGTTACTCTTTGGAACTGTTAATCAAAAAAATTTCAATTTAATGCCAGGTTCTCACGTTCCTTTCGCCTCAAAGAATATTAAGGTAAATAGACCCGGAACAATATACTCTGCTATTGCAATTGGAATACCTGAAGATAGAAAGAAAAATGCCTGCCTTCTGATGGAAGATGTAGGTGTTTGTAAAATACAAAGAGGTGAACCAAATAAGAAGGAAATTATTATCAAATTAGCAGAAAGTATAATACAAATAGGTAAAAACCAAGGTGTTAAATTCAAAGAAACAATGATTGTTTTTAAATCTAAAAAGATCTCTAAGGGACAAACAGCATGTGCATTAGTAGCTGCTCCATACTTTACACTTGCTCAAAACGCGAGACCTTTGAACAGAGAAGGCCAGAGAGATTTTAATATATTATTTAGTACAGAATTAAAAGATTGGAGCAATAATATTAGAGAATCATAACTCAAATGTATGATAATTTAATCGTATTCGCTAATCTTTTTATATTGATATCTTCCATTCTATTGGTATTAGTTTATGGAGATTCAAGGAAACTAAAAATATCATACTCATTACTTAGTTTTGGTACTCTTACTTGGTTACTAACACTCCTCCTGTACTACTCACCTCAATTCGAACCTCTCTTACTTACAATTGGGAAAAGTAACTTTGTAGCTATAAATATAGCTACTGTATCATACTATTTCTTTATAAAAGTATTTACTGATAAATCCTTCAAGATTGGGAAGAAAGAATTCCTATACATATTCATCTCTTTATGCATAGCATATCTTACTCTCTTTACTGATCACATTATCTTAAAAGAGATTGCACTAGTTGATGGAGAGAGAGAAACTATCTTTGGAAACTGGTTTTATATCTACGCTTTAAAACTTCTTTCAGACGTTATACTTTCTTTTGTAATAGCTATAAGAAGTTATAAAAATTCTGATAGGGATTTTAAATCTCAAATTAGAATTTTTCTCTTTGGAACTTTCTTCGCCCTATTATTAGGAGGCTTTACAAACCTAATTCTGCCCCAATTCGGAATCTTTACCTTCCAAAGATATGGTATCTTTGGACTCTCTATTCTAAATCTTTCAGTAGTATATTTAATAGTTAGATACCAATTTTTAAACGTTAAAATTCTCTTAGGTAGAACCTTTTACTACCTTGTATTAATGACTATTGCCATACTAGTCTTTTGGGGTATAGAGGTCGCCATAACTTCAGATATTTTTGATAATAACCGTTTGTACAGAGTTATATTCTTCTCTGCAGCTTCCTTTCTGTTTGTACATTTATTTAATTGGGTAATTGATTTTCTTAAAAAACAAGTACGAGTACAATTTATTAATCCAGGATATGACCCATATGAAATAATTGAGGATTTTAATAAAAAGGTATCAAGGCTCTTAACTGTAGAAGATATCTCAAAGGAATTCTCATCAATAATTAATAGGACATTAAGACCCTCAAAATCAAAATTGCTTTTAACTAAAGATATTAAGAATGAAAATCCCTTTAAAAAAATATGGGCACATATAGATACAGAAATACTTGATAATCAAACATTGGATAGCTTAATAAAGAGTGAAACAGATTCTAGAAAGAAAAAACTCTTGGAAATAGTTAAGCGAAATATGCAAAGTCAAAATATTAGGATATTAATATCACTAAAAGATAAAGGAGAACAAATTGCCTTACTCCTTATTGGTAAAAGAGAAATAGACTCAATATATAGCCAATATGATAAAGAGTTTTTACTTAATCTTTCTCAAGTTATTTCTATATCATTAGCAAGAGCCTTTTTACACCAAGAAGTAGAAGATTTTAATAAGGTGTTACAAAATAAGGTAGATATACAAACTAAAGAACTTAAACTTAAGGTAAAGGAATTAGAAGAGGCCCGTAGAAAAGAAAACGATATGATAGATATAATGGGACATGAATTAAGAACACCTGCTACTGTAATTAAACTCAATGTAGATTTTCTTCATCAATTTACAGAGAAATTACCCACTGATAAAGAAAGCTTTCTTAAATATATAACTAGAATTAAAGACGCTGTAGAAACAGAAATAAAATTAATTAATACATTACTAACTAGTGCTAAGTTAGCAGGAGATAAGGTAGAGATAAATCCTGAGAAAGTAGATATATTTAAAGAAATAGATATGGCATTACATGCAGAGGAAGCTTTAGCAAAAGAGAAAGGTATTAAGTTAATAAATAATATTAAGGAAAATACTCATTTCATATTTGCAGATCATGCTAGAGTATCCGAGATATTTAATAATTTAATTAGTAATGCGGTAAGATATACTCAAAAGGGTAGTGTAACAGTAGATACAAAAGAGGAGGGTAAATATATCAAGGTAATGATTAAAGATACAGGAAGAGGTATAGAAAAGAGTGATATTGCTAAATTAGGTAAAAAATTCTATAGAACTAAAACATATATACCATCAAACAATGGAGACAGTTTTAATATCGTAAGACCGGGAGGCACAGGATTAGGATTGTATGTAACATTTGGGTTAACCAAAAAAATGGGTGGTAGAGTAGATGTACAAAGTGAAGTAGGAAAGGGTAGTACATTCTCAATATCTTTACCTAAATACACAAATCAAAATCAGAGTAATGATACTGATAGTAAAGATATGTTTACTAGATTAAATCTTAAGAAAGGGGAATAAGTAGAATATTTTTGGAAATTCATATAAACTAATTATGTAGGATACAAAGGGGATAGGACCCTTTTTAATGAGGTGCAAGTCCTCTATCCTAGACCTAAGGTCCCTCTCTTCACTTCCTAACGGTTGGGAGAGAGGCTTTTTAGTAAATCTATAGTTTCTTTCACACTATTACACTCCATAAAGGATTGTCTAATTTCATTTGCCCCATCAAAACCATATATATATGCTCTAAAGAATTTCTTTAATTGAGAGAAATTCTTAGTATCTCCCCATACTAAATCAAAAAGTTCTAAATGCTTTTTAAAAAGAATATACCTCTCCTCTTGTGTAATATTTTCTTTACCCGAGAATATCCATGGATTAGTAATAGCTGCCCTACCAATCATTACTCCATCTACTTTGTATCTTTTGTAATACTCTTTTGCCTGTTTTAACGATTGTATATCTCCATTACCAAATATTAAGGTATCCTTCTTCATATCATCTCTCATATTTACACACTCTAATATCTTCTCCCAATTAGCATTTATTACTCCTCTCCCTCTAGCAGTTCTACCATGTATGGTGAGTACATCTAAATCTTGCTCAAGTAAAAACTTAATCCAATCCATATCATACTCATCCCATCCTAATCTCGTTTTAACAGATATTGGTAATCCCTTACTACCCTCTCTTACAGCATTAATAATCGCCTTTACCTTTGCTCTGTCCTCTTGTATTAAACCACTACCTGCATTTTTTTGTACTACCTTTTTAACAGAACATCCCATATTTATATCCACTCCATCAAACCCTAATTTTTTTACTAACTTAGCTCCTTTAAAGAAATTCTCAGGTGTAATACCCCATAACTGGACTACAATGGGTTTCTCACTTTTCTCATACTCCAACCTATGTATCACTCTTTCTTTTCCTTTTGAATTTAAACCCTCTACATTTACAAACTCTGTATAAAAAAGAGTAGGTCGAGCTACAGTACTAACTACTTGCCTAAATACACTGTCTGTTACATCCTCCATAGGGGCTAGTGAAAGTATCGGTTTTTTCATCTTTGTATATATATTCATACTCTGGATTCTACCATACCTTCGTAATCTTGAAAAAATATTGGATTTACAATAAACTTAGTGTGAATTACTGCCTAAGATATGACACAAAAAAATATATTAACAAGTAGTGGAGGACAACAAATTCTCAATGAAAGTAAAGTTGATAGCACCTTAAGTATTGCGATATATTCGATAAAAGAATTCCTTACTTGGTGGTATATTAGAATGACTCTCTGGCATTTAAGAATGTTAGTAAGAGTCGCTACTCTTGTTGATGATAATATGAGTATATCCATACTCCTACGGAATTTCTTTACACCTTGGCATAGAGACTATACATTCATAGGATATGTATTTGGTATATTAATAAAGGGAATATATTTACCAATAGGGATAATTACATATTTAATACTTTGTATATTCTACTTACTCCTAATATTTGTTTGGTTATTACTACCCCCAGCATCCCTCTTTTTCATTCTTAGATCAATCTTAACACTTTAATATATGGCTATAGATTACGGTTGGCAAAATAGAACAGTAATAGGGTATCATTCAAAGGATAGTAATACCTTTGGGTTAATAGATAAAACATTACCCATACTTACTAAGGAATCTGATGCTCTTTTCTTGATTACAAGAGACCAGTTCTTTACAATATCCACTCCTCAAATATCTAATGTATTAGCTAATTTCTCTAAATATACTAAATATTACGATACAGTAAGACTTCTAGCTAATGTATTACTGATACCTGGTTTACTAATTGCCTTTGGATATCTCTTAAGACAGATAGGGGTATTTGATTCTATTGAGATATTAAAGGATTTCTTAGATAGTAATATATCAGACCTTCTCTTTGGCCTATCAATCTTTTCAGTATTTATACTCTGGCACGATTACTACAAAGACAAAAGCCATCCTGTCAGATTACCTAAAGCCGAAAAGATACCCATAAATGATTTAGAAGAGATTAGAAATAGTGGTTTTAAATTTGGCAGATATGCACACTTAGAAGCTATCAATTTCGTAAACGAATTAACCTTAGACTTAATATGTAGACATACTAGAAATGACAGTATTAATACTGCTAGGGTCTTAGAAGAGTTAGTGAGATATCCCGAAATACAAGAGATATTTAGAAGAGCTAATATAGGGATTGATAACGATATATTAGCAAAGAATGATGTAACACAAGATACATTACCAGAGTATCAATCTACTACCATTAGGAGCTTCATAATATATGCTCTAAATGAATCTCTTTTAACATCCTCTTTAGAAATACAACCTAAACACTTACTACTAGCTCTCTTTAATGTATTTCCTGTACTAAGTAAAATATTACTCTCTCAAAACTCCTCCATAGATATATTAAGAGAAGTAGTTAGATTCCAATCATATGAGCTAGAGAAGAAAAGAAGTCTTAGTTACTTTAATCCAAATGTCCCTTACTTTAAAAAGGGAGGAATAGCAAGGTCATGGGTATATGGATATACCTTCATATTAAACAACTTTACTAAAAATATTAATGAGTATATTTTAAAAGACAGAGATATATATGGTATAGGACATGATGATGAGATAGAGAATTTGGTATCTGTATTAGGTAAGATATCCAACAAAAATGCATTACTAATTGGAGAGCCTGGTGTAGGGAAGTCTAGTATAATGTTGGGCATTGCACAAAAGATTAATAGGGGAGATGTACCACAACAGTTAAGAGATAAGAAGATATTACAATTTGATATTAATGGATTAATAGCTCACTCTTCAAAAGAAAAGAATATTGAACTTCTAATAGAAAAAGCTATGAAAGAGTTAGAAAATGCAGGAGATGTAATCCTTTTCATTGATGAGATGCAAGAATTAATACCAGCTAAAGCAGGAGAGAGTGGTCATTCACTTGCTGGTATATTACTACCATACATATTAAATAGTAGTTTTCCAATCATTGGTACTGTTAATTACTCTGATTACAAGAAGTATTTCTACAGTAGTGAGTCTTTAAGACAATCTTTTACTAATATTGAGATTAATGAGATATCAGCAGATGATGCACTACAGATATTAGAAACAAAGATATCTGAATTAGAGAGAAACTTTGGTATATATATTACCTTTCCTGCATTAATTAGTGCTGTAGAGTTAGCACAAAGATATACAAAAGAGAGAAAATTACCAAGTAGTGCCGTACAGCTTCTAGAATCGGCATGCTCATGGGCACAAAGTAGTGGAGTAACTCTCTTAACAGAAGAACATGTATCTAAGGTATTGTCTAACCAAAAGGGAATATCCATTGGTAGTGTTAATGCGCAAGAGAGTACAAAACTAATGAAACTAGAAGAGAGTATGAGAGCTAGGGTAATAGGGCAGGATAGTGCCATACAAGCTCTTGTAGAAGCTCTTAAAAGGGCGCATACCGATATTAGGAATCCTAGCAAACCAATAGGGACATTCCTGTTTATGGGTCCTACAGGAGTGGGGAAGACTCATGTAGCAAAGGTAGTAGCAGATGAATACTTCGGAGATGTTTCTAACATGATTAGAGTAGACATGTCTGAATACAAAGAGATTAGCAGTGTAGAGAAATTTTTAGGTGGTAATTCTCAAGACAGTATATTAGGTCAAACCTCAATATCATTAATAGATAGGATTAAGAGTAATCCATATACAGTTGTACTGTTTGATGAAATAGAGAAGGCTCATCCCCAAATTTTAGATCTTTTTCTACAAATATTTGATGAAGGGAGATTAACTAGTACACTAGGAGAGGTAGTAGATTTTACACACAGCATTATCATATGTACTAGTAATATTGGTAGTTTAACACTACTTAACTCTTTACAAGATTCAAAAACAACATGGGAGGAAGCGAAGGATAGGGCATTGATAGAGCTTAGACAATCTATTAAGCCAGAATTACTAAATAGGTTTGATAAGGTATTGGTATTCCATCCTCATAGTTTAGAAAATCTTTCCAAAATATCCGATATATTACTCCAAGAGTTAGCACAAAGATTGAGAGAGAAGAGTATTACATTAACATGGGGTAGTATCATACCTCAATTAATAGCAAATAAAGCTAATCAACCAGGACTTGGTGCTAGACCAATAAAAAGATATATACAAGATAATATAGAGGGTAATCTAGCCAAGGAATTACTTGAAGGTAATATTAAAAAGGGAGAGGAAATTAATATTAAAGAAAGTTGGATAGTATAGTTGTTGCAAGAATAGTGATATTGAAATATAATACAAGGTCTAAAATTGATTAAAGAAATATGGGAGCATTACCAAAAAGGAAAATATCGAAAGGTAGAAAGAATAGAAGAAGAGCACAAGACTCTCTAAAAACGCCAACCATGTCTAAATGTCCTAAGTGTGGTAAAACTAAAAGACCTCACTTTGTGTGTGAGTTTTGTGGATACTACGGAGATGGAAAAGACTTAAAGAGTAATAAATAGTAAATCTTTAATATGAAGAAAGCTACTGACCCTAGACATTTATCTCGAGAGTTAGCATTACAATCTCTTTTCTCAAAAGATTTTAATAATGATAGATTAAACACTATTGATTTTAATGTAGAAGAACTTTCTGTAATTGATGAGATAGAGGTATACAATGAAGAGCTCTTTAGTAAGCTTGTAGCCGGTGTAAGAGAAAGGAAAAAAGATATTGATAATATGATTACATCATTTGCTCCTCAATGGCCAATATCTCAGATGAAGTTGGTAGATATTCAAATATTAAGAATAGCAATATATGAAGGATTCATAGAAAAGATTACCCCTCCCAAAGTAGCAATTGATGAAGCAATTGAATTAGCTAAGGGTTTTGGTGGAGACAGTAGTAGTAAGTTCGTAAATGGGGTATTAGGAGCAATATATGAGAAATATAAACAAGAGAATGAATAATATAAAAGATTTTGAAAAGAAAATAGGTATAGATTTTAATAATAAGGATTTACTCCTTTTGGCTCTTACACATAGATCATATGTAAATGAGCATAAGGATACCGATTCTCATAATGAGAGATTAGAATTTCTAGGAGATGCAGTATTAGAATTAATTACTTCAGACTATCTTTTTAATACCTACCCTAATAGAACAGAGGGGGATTTAACTAGCTTTAGAGCAGCCCTTGTTAGAACGGAGAGTTTAGCGGAAACAGCCCAAGAGATAGGAGTAGGGGATAATATTAGGCTTTCAAAAGGAGAAGAGGATACTGGTGGAAGAACTAAAAACTACTTACTAGCAAATGCTTTTGAAGCAATAATCGGGGCAATATATTTAGATAAGGGATACGAATCTGCAAGAGAGTTTGTACATAATCATTTACTAAAAAAGATTGAATATATTGTAGAAAACAGATTAGATATAGATAGTAAAACAAAGATACAAGAGATTTCTCAAGCACAATATAGAGTTACACCCATATATGAGGTAATAGAGGAGGAAGGTCCCGATCATGATAAGAGATTTACAGTGGTTGTTAAAATAAATGGTAAGGAAATAGGTAAAGGGTTTGGTACAAGTAAGCAAAAAGCCGAAGAGGATGCAGCTAAGAGTGGAATAGAGTACTTAGAGAAAGATAGTAATTAGCTTGAATATTAATATATCATCTGTTAAAATACCCTTGCTATGTTAAAAATAAGATTAAAAAGAACAGGTAGAAGAGGACAACCACACTACAGAATAGTAGTGATGGAAAGTCACCTACCAAGAGATGGTAAGAGCGTCCAAGAGATTGGATACTATAACCCAAGAACTAAACCTACTACTTTTGAAGTAGATAAGGATTTAGCAAAAGAGTGGTTAAATAAGGGTGCACAACCTTCAGAGACCATTGCTCAATACTTTGTTAAATTAGGATTACTAAAATCTCTTAAAAGAGGTTCTACTAAGCCTAGTACAGTAAAGAAAGAGAAGAAGAAAAAATAGTAATATATTCCATTACATAGATTTTTCTACCACTTATGGTAATATTTTTTCTGTAGCTGTATAATTGCTCAGTAGAATTAATTTAGTCTATCTAAAAGATGAAAGAGCTACTAGAGCATATTATTAAGTCCATAGTTAATTACCCAGATGATGTTAGTATTGATGAAAGGGAGAGTGTAGACTTCCCTGGGTTAACAATATTAACCATTGATGTTAATGAGAATGATAAAGGAGTAATCATCGGAAGGAAGGGAAGAACTATTAACTCCATAAGGGATATAGTTACTATCAGTGCTATTAGAAATAGTAAGAGAGTTAGAGTTATTTTAAAAGATGATAGGGAAACTCCTACCGTAGAAAATGATGATGATATGTTAAGAGATGATATTTAATCTAGGCTTGCCGCTTTCATTTTAAATATCTCTACAATATCTTCGTACTCTGTATATGTTTGAAATGCAGCATATATATTAGGTTCATCCTCAGGTTCTAATATGTAATATCCACTAACCTGAAGTGAAATCCCCCATAACCCATCTTTTCCTGCACTTACTTCAACATTTTGGAGTCTAATCATATATGGAGAGACGCTCTGTACCTCCTCAAGGAAGGCAATAACATTATCGTAAGAACCAACATATTCCAATGGTCCACTTACACCATTAATACTATCTGAAGATGATAACTCACTAATAGTTAAGTTTTTCTCTTTTGCAAGATCATCTAAGTAATATACAAAATTGGATACTAGTAAAATCTTAGGTATAACTTGCCTAGATACCAATACATCCTCATTAAGTTGATTATCATCTAATATATCCAATTGCTTATTTAATTTCTCTAACTGCTCTATTTTTTCATTAGTCACTTTTATCTCATCTAAATATTCAAATGCTGAACTAATCATTGGAATAAATACCGCAAATGCAAGAACTATAAATAGAACTCCAGAAGCAATAGGAATAACCAAATCAGAAAAAGATAACTTAGTCTTTTTTAATTTTTGACTAATAGCAGCTACTTCCTGATCTTTTCTTTGTTTAGATTGTGATGTTAATAGTCCCATACTTATTCGTTACTAAAATTGGTAATATTAAGTTCTCCCTCAAAGGAGAAAGATGACCCCAAGGGACCTTTGCTTACTGAGCTAAGATTAATACTTTTTATATTCTCATGTACACCAAAAAGATACCATAGATTAGCAACTCTCTCCAAACTAGGGCCTGAACCCGTAATCTCGAAACCCAAATTCTCAGATATATCTATGCTTGTAAAAGAAATACCTCCTGTTTTCTGAGCTATTTCCGTAAAAAATTCTATTATCTTCTTATGAGAAAAGCTATCCTTCTTAACCTGTATATATAGTATAGCTCTATCTACAATTGCATTATTAGCAACTATTTTATCCATCTTTGTGTAAGTAGTCTTTTCAATCTTACTAAGAGATGTCTTCTTACTATTCAATTGTGCCTTAGAAAGAATATTAAAACCTACAATACCAATAGCTACAGAAGCCAGGGCAATTATACTTAGTATAGAGCCAATATTAAGAGTATTTTTTTTCTTAATCTTTATCTTTTCCTCTTCACTCATAGCAGGTATAAGATTAAAACCTTCCGCCTGAGTAGATTTCTGTGGCTGTGCCAAGGTACTCCTTGTTTGAGGTTGTGTATTATTACTTGAAGGTTGACTCACTGGAGTAGGTGTTTTTTGAACATTCTGCTGTGGGTTTACATTATCATTTTGTGTTTGTGTATTATTCATCTTTTAAGGACAAACCTATCGCAACGGAGTATGAAGATCCTCCTTTTGCAACTAGGTCTTTAAATTTATTATCCACTGCTATATTTAACCATGGATTTGCAACTTGTGCATTAACCCCTAGTGATTTAACAACATACTCTGTTAAACCTGGGAGTAGGGCACCATCCCCATTTAACAGGTATTCATTAGGAGCAGCACTCATTGTCTTATTTTTATAGAACTCCACACCTCTTCTTACTTCTATCATTATAGACTCAACAATAGGAGCAAGTACAGAGTAAATCTTCCCTTCTAATACGTTTGATATTAATCCATAATTCCTTTTAAATTCCTCCGCTCTGTTATAGTCAAAGTTAAACTTATTTACTATAGCTTGCGTTAAGGAATCAGAACCAATTGATATACTTTGAGAAAATACTAAGGATCCATTTGTCATAATACTCATGTCTGTACTATTAGCACCAAAGTCTAACATGACACATGTAGGTTTTTGAGAAGACTTAAACATAGCCCTACCCATAGCAACAGATTCTGTTTCAATAGCTATTAAATCTAAATTAGCAAAATTAGCAACATTCATATATATATCAATAATTTTTCTAGGTGCTGCTACTAGTAGTACACGAGGAGCATTCTTTTCCTCATTAAAACCAATGGTAACATAACTCATTTGTACTTCTTCAATAGGAACAGGAATATACTGTTTAGCTTCAAAATATACAGCCTGTTTTAATTCTTCTTTCTTAACTCCTGGGAATTCTAAAAATCTAGTAAACACCGAAAACTCTGGTAATGCCATTACTACATTACTATTTCGAATTCTAGAGTTAGCATATAAAAGCTTAAGAGCCTCTGCCAATTTCTTTTGGTCTTGTCTTTCTTCACTATTAATAACTCCCTTAGGGGTTAGCTGACTACCCAAGTTAACTAGCTCGGGCTTACTCATTATATTCTTTAATTCTACGGCCTTTACAGTATGAGTACCGAAGTCTATACCTACATGGTCAGGCAATTTAGCCATAGGGTTGGACAGTTAAATTATGACTAATATAATATAGCAGAAAATGACTACGGTTTAAAACCTGGTTCTACTTTTTGTAATGAGAAGTTATTACCAAAGAATACTCCTCCTAATACTCCATATTTAGGATGGTGATCTATAACTAATACAGGATATGTCTGCCTATCTATCAATCTTAAGTATCTACCTATATATATACCTCCCAATGATTGAATACCCCCATTTATATACACCCCATCATAGATTGCAGAAGCTGACTTTGTACCACCCTCACCATCCGCCAGTGCTTCAGAATTTATCCTCACCTGACCATTCACAATAAAGTAGCCATGAATAATGTCGTAGGCTATAGAAGCACCAGACATAGCATCTCCTTGTAAGATAGTAAGATCTCCTCCTACTACAAATATACAGCCATCACTTGGAGAGGCTGCATAGTTATTTGGGTTAATATTGTTATTAAGTCGTGGACTTAATGTCAAATTCCCCCTAACAAATATTAAGGTTTTATGATTACATCTTAAACCTGCCCTTACTGTTAAATCTCGCTCAAAGTCCAATATACAGTATAGTCCTGTATTATTACAAAGAGCGGTTTTTATCTGTCCACCATTTATTGTGTAATCATTTGCGAAACTTCTATATACAGGATTAGGAATAAATGAACTTCTTGATTCATATGCTTCATAAAGGGTTGAATAGTAATCTGTAATATCCATTCCTCCATGATTCTTTATTGAGTATGACTTTACATTCGCAGATATATTATCTAGTGCAGAGGGCGTACCAAGGGTATCCTCTCCCCACATTTCAGATGAGAGATCTGCTTTTAGGTATGTTAATGACTCAGTTGATAAAGGGGTAAATGGTGGTAACTTACCTACCCATGATGTAGTAGGATTTTTTGTGACAAAGCTAGTACCATCTGTAGAGTAGGCTAAACCTCCATCTGTTACAAACCAATCTTCTAGGTTATAGCTACCCATTGCTGTCGCCATATTTCCTGCATCATCAAAAGCTGTTATGTAAATCCTTAAGGTCCCTGTCCTATTAGCCCCTATATTTATAGTTAACAATCCTGTATTAGAAGTTGTATTCATATTAGGGGCTACTCTAAAAGACCAATCTCCCTCTATTCTACCAGTATTAGCATTATCTTCTGCTGTAGGAATAAATGGGTTTGGAGTTTTAAGTATCACTCCTGAAGTAGAGGTTGATAGAGTAATATTTCTGGCATCTGCTCCTGAGGTTGTATATATATTTCCTACTATTGCGTATAGATTTTTAATATCTGTAGCACTCCAAGAAATATTTATATTATTACCTGACACTGTTGGAGTTCCCCCCGTAAATGATATTGATGGTCGAACCTTATCTATTGTCCATGTAGCAGCAGACGAGGTCGTAAGATTAATTGGGTTTACCCAAGCTCTTGCATACAATTGAGCTGGAAGATATGTTGTTCTATATCTTAATTGGTTAGGAGCCCAGTATAAATCAATCCTATCTCTGATAGCTGCAACACTTTCATAGTTATCATTAGGAGTAAAGCTAAAGTTATCAAGTCCCATTAGTAACACTCTATATGTAATCTGAGACACAGAGGGGGTAGTTATATTTGTTCCGGAGAATCTTAATCTAAAATTCATTGTAACATTGTTACCAGAAGAGGTAATTGGAGATGATATTGTTACTCCAACCATATTTTGTCCACTGGTTGACGCTATGAAGAATTCTCCTACAGCATTTGGAATTGTTCTTACCCATACAGCAGGGTTTACTGCGTAACTTGGTACATATGGTACCCAAGTAGTAGGACCCGTTCTTCGCATCATGAAACCCCAGCTTGCATTACTTGGTGCTTGAGGAGTAGCTGTCGTTGAGAGCCAAAGGGGTGTTCCAGGTTCTCCTGTACTCGCAGAATCCCTAAACCATACAAAAAGGCCCTCTATATCGCTTGCTCCATTTACATCAGTATATACTGCTCTAATATTTATTGGGTCATTTAAGTTACCAGTCATACCTCCCAGAGGAATACCTGAGTGAGTCTTACTTAAGAAATCGTAATCATTAGCAGGATCGTTTAAAATTCTTAGTGATTCGGTTGGTTGAGCAGATGGTGCTTCATAACAATCTTCTGCTCTAGCTACTGCACAATCTGTTGTACATTCTCTAAAATTGTCTAATACAAGGTTAGGATTTACGGTAAGTGAAGTATTAGAGAGAGGTAGTGGGCAGCTCTGGATACAATCGTAGCAGTAACATGTTCTATAGTATTTATCACCACAATCATCTGTACAGCTTAGTCTTTTGGAACCGAATCCTAAGTTACTGGTTGAATATGTAGGTGCACATGCAGGAGGTGTACACCCCGAAGTACAACATTTTGAAGAATTCGTCTGCCAAACAGTATAATTACAGCAGGTATATTGCCACCCATTGTCTGCAGGACACCAATCACAATCAGGACAATCTCTTTCCGTTCCAGTTCCATCATACTGTTCTTGGTGACATTCATAACAGTAATAAGTAGTGCCAGTACAATCACAAGTAGCAGCATAGGTATTTTCTTCAAAAAGAAGAAGTACAATTACAAAAGCAAGTAGTAGTAATATAGGTTTTATTATTTTATTCATATAACAAATACATTAAGTTATCTACTAAATGATAGTCCAAAAGCATATGATTACATATTGCCTCTTCTCCTTGACAGACCCTTTTCGCATTTACTATATAAGCCTGCCCACCTATTTCTAAAGACGATTTTTTTGCAGTATCAATAATAAGACTCTCTAAATCTTTTATATCTGTGCCCATAGATTCTGAAAACCTCTTACACATAATTAACTCCGGTAAAGATTTTAGTATTAAAAAGTCTCCCCCATTTGTAATACTTTGCTCCAATTTCCTACTTATATATTCAAAGATTTCAGTACTAGATATAGAATTACCTAATGTACACAAGCCATATAGTACATACTCTGACTCATTATATCTAGAAATTAATTCATTTTTATAATAATGAGCTAAATCTTCTTCTCCATATTCTGTAAATATTCTATAGTAATCAGCATCTCTAACTATTTCTTGATAGTAATTAGAGTATATATCGGAATCTAAACTTATTAATGGCATCAGATCATGGTCTTCTATAACATGTTCTTTATATTCTGGTATCACAAATTCTTCAATTATCTTTTTATAACCTTTATCAAGACCTATTTCTATCAATTTCAAAATATATGCCTCTGGAGAAGAAATATCTTTTTCTAAAATGGTTAGTATATTATTATTTAAATATTCAATTTCCTTTTCAACAGTAGCGAGTAGTATATCATTTTTTAATTTAATACCTAATTCATAGGTCATATAGAGAGCCTTAAAATACTCTGAATTAAGATCCTCTTCTTTATTACATACCCACTTATCAACAGAATGGGTTTCCCTCGTTATTAAACATCTATAACCTTCTCTAATTGGATATTTCTTTATAACTTCAATAACTCCTTGTAAATAATCTTCTTCCAACATATTACTTTTAGAAACATCGCTCTTTAAAATCTCCCACTCTTTCAGATATGTTTTTGAAAAAGGAAAATTTTTATACTTATTAAAGTATAAAATGACTGTATAAAAGCCCTGTGTTTCATATTCATTAATCTTCATTAAATTACATGGTAAAGCATTTTCATTATTACAACTATTTAAAATACAATATTTAATTTTACATTTCTCCTCATCCCAATTAAATATTTCCGCTTCT
>CAYSEU010000012.1:0-17611 GCA_964430365.1 uncultured Candidatus Saccharibacteria bacterium | reverse complement strand
CAATATCATTAGCAATGGGAGATAGTGATACAGGGTTTAATTGGGTTAGTGATGGAATCTTTACAGCGTATACAAATAATGTTGAGAGAATGAGAATTGATGCTAGTGGGAATATTGGTATAAATACAAGCCCTGTTTCCACAGTAAGATTAAAAGTAGCTGGTCCTATTCTGACAGACCTTGGAACATATGGTTCGATAGGCTTTTCTACTCCCTCTGGATTTACGGGTATAACTGCTTATGCAGAGACTTCTACTCGGCAAAGATTAGACTTTAGAGCAACTAGTGAAGGTTTGCATATTGCTGCTGGAACGACTTCCGATATTCCAGGGGTTAAAGCAAGGGTAAGAAATGCTGGGACTAATACCTTTGTTGTAAACAGCGCTGCAAGTAATGCTGACGCAAATACATACTTAGAATCCCTTGGTATATACCATTATACTCATGGAGTAAGTGTTGCGGCCTTTTATGAATACTATACTGATAGCTCTAATGTTGCAAGATCTCTCTCTCGAACAGGTTCAGCATTAGACATTGCAGAATGGTATGAAGTTGGTCAAGAAAGTTTGGATAGTTCTGGAGTTACAACTCTACAAAAGGGAGATATGGTTTGTATAGATGACAATGAAAAAGAAAAGGTAGTTGCTTGTAGGTCTGAAAACCAGAAAATATTAGGAGTAATCTCTACAAAGCCATTTATGACAATGGGTGATAATAGGATAGCTGCTGATAGGAGTCAGCAGGCAGAAGTAGCACTAAATGGTATGATTCCAATAGTGGTAACCTCTAAAAATGGTGATATTGAAATGGGAGATAGACTTACCATATCTAACCTACCTGGAGTGTCTCAAAAGGCTACAAAGAGTGGAGAAGTAGTAGGGAAAGCATTAGAAACATTTAAACCATCGGAAATGGTATGTAAGAATGTAACATCACTAGACAGTATTGTATGGCCAGCAGATGATGGACATAATGAGAGTAGGCCATGTTTCAGATTACCTGATGGTACATATATTGGAAAAGTCTCAATGTTTTTAAATATCTCTTGGTATGATACACACGAGGAAGTTACTGCTACAGCCTCTACCTCAGGTTGGTACCGTATATCTCAATTAAATGGTCCTGATGATTACGCTAAGATTAAGGTAAATAATAGTACATTAGGATCATCACAAAACCTCATACTAAGTGTAGATACAGTAGGAGATAGGGAAAATGTAAATATAATATCTAACTTTACTACTGGAGGATATGACATTAGTAAGGCTAGAGTAAATGAAATAGACGGTATTAAATACTTAGAAATATACTTAGAAAGTGTAAATAATAACAGTATTAAGGTAAATATAGATGGAGATATAACTAATTGGATATCTACAAACATTACTAAAGTAGATGACACCCTAATAGTAGAAAACGAATATGAATTTAAAGGATTACTCTTTGGTGTAAGTGATACCCTAGAAGTAGAAGAAGGAAGTATGAGAGTAAAAGGTAATCTCTTAACTAGCTCTGATGAATTAAACAACATTGGAGAAGATACAAACAGATGGAATGATATATATGCTAAAGGTGCAATAAGATTAGGAAGTGGAGCAGGCAGTGAAGGAGCAATTAGATTTAATGTAGAAAATCAGGTATTAGAATTTAGTAACGATGGTACTACATGGGTACAAATGGGAGACCTAACATCTCAAACAGTAATATCTCCTGAGTATCCAGGAGCCATACTCTTTGCAGATGGAAGTGATAACTTTGGAAATATGACATCTGATGCAGAGGAAAGTACTGGCTCATTCAGAAACTACTACGAATGGATATCAGACAAAGAAACACTCCAAGATTACGATATTTTAGTAAGAGTAACACTACCATCAGACTTTGTAAGTTGGAAAGATGATGCAATATATCTAGACTTCATGACCGAAAACTCAGCATCTGTAAATAACAATAAGGTAGATATGTATCTAATGGGAAGTAATGGAATAGATGCACAGGTAAATGATGGAATTAGTAAATTACCAGGAGCATGGGAAAGAGTAAGTATTAAATCAATAGATATTAATGATTGTAATAGTGCCGGAGATACATGTACTCTTAGAATCTCTCTAAGCTCTCTACAATCATACTTTGTAAGAGTAGGAGACATTACATTAAATTACAACAGAGGATTGTAATGAAGAAAGAAAATACATTTAAAAAGATATTAGTATGTACTACATATTTAGTACTAGCAATCGTATGTATCTTAGGGGTGTTCTTTTTGATATACAAAAGTAGTAATAGGGAAAACGACAACATTGTAAGAGCACAAGATAGTGGTACATATTTAAGAAGTGTTAATCCAAAATTTTTAGTTGATTTTGTTAACGATGAATACATTAGATTTGAAACAGTATCATCATACAGTAACCCATTTGAAGGAAGTAAGGGCAATATATGGGAAAAAATCCAATATATGCTTGGTATTAGACAACAAAGGAAAGGGATAGAGATATCACTAATAGATGTATCATATGACCAAGAATTAAGAAACATATTAGAGGAAAGGGATATTAATATATCCGAATTTAATATTAACCGAAGCTTTGAATTAATATCTAGTGGAAGAGTGATAGGGGAGGAAAGTGAGGAAGTAGTATCTAAAGATACGGTCATATCAAGGAATATATATAGAGGAGTAGATTTAGAATATCAGATAATTGAAGGAAAGGGGTTAAAGGAAGAGATTGTACTAAGAGAGATACCGCAGTATGTAACAGAGTGTAGTAGTGGAGAGTGTACATTACCAGTAAATAGGTTCCTGTTTAAATTAGACTTAGATGAAGGATTAGAGATTAGAAGGAGTATTGATGGGAATGAGCAGTACCCTTCTGGAGCTTTGTATATAGTGGATGGGGAGGGTAATTACTACGCACATTTCTTACCTGAATTCGCAGTAGATGCTGTTGGTAATAAAACGAGTAATGTTGTTTCAAATATATCTGTATCTGATAAAGGTGGGTATATATTTGAAGTAATATTAGATTCAGAATGGTTACTAAGTGAGCAGAGAGTCTTTCCCATTAGAATAGACCCAAGTATTGTTCATGATAGTGAGATATCTTTTAACGAAGGGAGATATGACAGAGTCTCTATCAATGAGGCTGTAATGCTCTCTCTTAATCCAGGGTATAGATCAGGAACATATACCTCTGGTATTTTAGATTTAGGGCCTAATAGTAGACTAAATGAAATATCTTGGGATGGTTACTCCCAAGCTACTGGAGATGGAGAAGTCTCTTACTCTGTAGTAGGTCTAATATATCAAGAAGATTTTAATGATCTAACATCTTCTAAAATCAAGTGGGGTAGTGGATCATTACAACTAGATACCCTTACTGATACCCATACTGTATCCATTACTCCCAACGAAACAAATTACTTTACCTTAGAGCTTTGGTCTAATAGTAGATATATCCAGAGTGAACAATACGTCTTTAAATCTAATCTAATTAATCTAAAGATTAAGGATGGAAAGTATGTATTAGTAGATAGTGCAGAAACAGAGTATCCAACAGAACTACCTGCTAAATACAACGATTGGGAATATATAGCGGTACTTTTTGATATGCAAGGTTCAAGTATATCTTTGTATGTAAATGAATTAGAATATGTTGTAGATGTAATATATACAGATACACTACTTAGTACCTTAACCTTTACCCAGAATATTGGATATATTGATTCAGTTAGGGTGTACGATAGGTTGGTACCTAGAAATGAGCTGTTGGGAAATTCACAATACAGTAATATATACCTCCAATACTTACTTAGTGATGATGGTTTAACATGGTCAGATTGGTATACAAAGAGTAAGTATTTACCAGAGGGTGTTGTAGGAGAGGGTAATATATCTCTTACCTCTGAAACAGAAGATATGAGTACTTTTGAAATTCTTAGCTTTAAATATTTTACAGACACAGAACAAGAAATTACTCTTGGGATTAATAACTTTGTTAATGGTATAGATGAAGGAGATATTACTAGGTTGGATGAAGTAGAGGGCGTAATAGAGCTTACAGAAGGTATTAAATATATGGATGTACTCTTTACACCAGATGAGGTACAGAATGGCTGTATATTGGCCCTGGAGGGCTTAGAAATATACACATTAAACTCAGGTGAGGTAGGCATATATCTTAATGATGAAAACCTCTTAACTGAGGATATGTATATACCAAATACAACCAATATCCTCTCCATATCTCTTAGCCCAACTAATACAGATATGTATCTAAATGGTAATGTATTACAGAGTAGTACAATACATACACTTACACCTGCGTCATACACCATTGGAGATGGATGTACTAAGAGTTTAAGTACTCCTTTTTTAGGTGATATTAAGGATGTAAGAATATCTACACAGGAAAAAAGTAGTACAGATATTCTAGAGTACAGTAATATATTAAACAGGACATATATATTAAAACCTGTATTTAAAGCAGTATTACAATCTGATACACAGATTGTAGATATTAATGATACAACATTTTCCATATCTGAAATAGATTCATCTCAATTAATTTCCAATCTGTATGTGGGAGATAGTGTAGTAATATCTCAAGGAGAGTACAAAGTAGAAGGTATTGTTACTTCTTTAGATACTGATACGGGATTAGTAAGTGTAGAATCTTGGAAAGAGGGTAGTACTGTACCTGAATTTGGCTTCTCTACACAGGCTTCCGTTATTAAATGGGAAGAGGAATATATATTTGTTAATACATTCTTAGAAAGTAATACCAATACACTTAGTTTAGGCTCGGATACTGTAAGTAATATTAAGGAGATTACTCTGTTTAGTAGTATAGATAGTGGGGATGAAGTACTCTTTGAGAATATTAATTCTCAATACCTTAAATACAAATTCATATATATTACCTCAAGGCAAGGCATTTCTTCCTCCCTTTCCTCTGTTAATATTGATTTTGAGAGTGGAGGGCCAGAGATGGATCAGATATTACGTCATGGTCAATGGTTTAATGAGGGTAGTAAACAAAGTTTTTGGTGGATTAATAATTAAATTAACATATTTAAATATATGGGAGTTAAAGATAGTTTAGGTAGTGATAACGGGAAGTTCTTACTTCTAGCATTTGCCCTCTTACTTGTATCTATAGTAATAGTTTTTGTAATGAATTCAGGTATGTACAACCCCACAGGAGAGCTTCTAAATGGTAAAAGTACATACAGTGAGGCTAGGGAAGTACTTGAGAAAGAGTATGATTACGCAATATTAATTACTACAATATATGGTGATATACATATAGATTTATATGAGGATTTAGCCCCTCAAAATGTTAATAGTCTACTGTTTTTAATTGGAGAACGTTACTACGAAGGGCTTACTGTACATAAGGTGGTAAAAGATTTTGTAATACAAATGGGAGATGCTAAAGGAGATGGTACAGGTAATCCCGGCTATACAGTAGAGCAAGAGAACTTAGTTTCCTTTGATGACTTTGAAGTAGGTATGGCAAATGCTTCCCAATTCTTTGTTGTCTTAGAGGGAGCAGACAAGAGTACCTTGAATGGTAATTACAGTGTAGTAGGTAGAGTTACAGAGGGATTTGCGGTACTAGATTCGATAGCAAAGGCAGAAGTTAATGGAGACTACAGGCCTCTTAATGACATCATAATGAAGAGTATTCAAATCCAAGAGAATTAATACTACAGGATTTCTTACTTAAGATATATTTAATACTTCCCATTTAAAATATTTGAATGGGAAGTAAAATTAAACTCAAAAATATTTCAATCCTTTCTCTTTTTTTCTGTCTAGGATATATCTCTAATATCCTTGTACTTAATTGGGGTGAAATCGATATATATCAATACATATCCAAATTAAGAGAGGAGAATGTAATAACTGAGATAGAGGAAAATATTGTTGTAGAAAAAGAAATATGTGAACCAAAGGTAGTAATAGAAGAGGAAGTAGATACATGCCCAATATTAGTTGATATTAGTGGAGCAGTAAAATCACCGGGTGTTTACTGTTTTGAGAAAGGATCTAGTGTAGTAGATGCTGTTAAAAAGGCAAAAGGTTTTACATTAGATGCTGGTTTTAAATATATATCAATGAGAATTAATCTAGCTACAGTGATGGTAGATAACTCGAAGATATATATACCATTTGAAATGGATTACGATTGTAAACTCTTAACATTTAATCTCCCTAAAGATGTAGTTGATATTACAATACCTGATATTGAAGATGGTGAAGAAGATACAGAGGAACCTTCTGAGTGTATTAGTATTAATACTGCTACACAACAAGAATTAGAAACTCTAAGTGGTGTAGGACCTTCTACAGCACTAAAGATAGTGGAGGGTAGACCATATACCGTTTTAGAAGATTTGTTAAATGTAAGCGGTATAGGGGAGGCTACATTCAATGGTTTTAAGGATAGTATATGTCTTTAAAGGTATTAAAAGAGAGATATAGGGGGATATTACTGTTTTTCATTGATTACAAAGCATTACTTTACTGTTTTACAATTTTAAGCATACTAATTTCAGGTAGTAATATCCTCGAGAAGGTAATCTTTGGGGAGGAGATTTTAAGTTTACGATTACTTTTTGATTTTCTACTACCATCTTTAATTCTGTTTCTCTTTTTCACTGTTTCATACAGGTGTTTTTGTGGTGTATATATTTTTGGTACATTGCTAAGAATCTTTCTAATATCATATCTTTTAATACTTCCGTTACTATCTCTTAAATTTGAAAATATTACATCTGAGCTACAAAATGTCCGAAGTTTCACTAGCAAAAATGTGTGGATATCTGGAGTGGTGACTTCCCAAGAGAAGGAGAATACATTCATGTTTCACTCTGAGAGAGGAGGGTTGGGTAATTCTTTAATACGTTTTAAACAGTATCCTGTTTTACATACAGGTCAAAGGTGTAAATTGAGTGTAAAAGTAGTGGAACCAAGTAGCTTTAAAGAGTTTGATTACAAAAGATATCTCTTTAGAAAAGGAATATATTCAATATTAGAGGTAAATGAATATGAGTGTAGTAATGGAGGGAATATATTTTTAGAAATGAGGTATATATTAGAAAGAGTAGTAGAAAGATCTCTTTCCGAGCCTGAGGCATCGCTGTTGATAGGGATTATGTTTGGTAGTAAGAGAGTATTTAGATCTGATTTTAATACAGCACTAAACAGCTCTGGTGTATCTCATGTAATAGCGGCATCAGGATACAACGTAGCATTGGTTGGAGAGGGTGTAGAAAGAGTTACCAAGGGTATTAGGGGTAAGGGTGTAGTACTTTTTAAAATACTTTGTATATGGGGTTTTTCAATATTCTCAGGACTATCCTCCTCCCTAGTAAGAGCATCTAGTATGAGTACTCTTTCTCTCTTTGCTCTTTTAATTGGTAGAGAGAGTAACAAGGGTGCTACATTAATTCTTTGTGTTACTGTATTAATATCTCTTAATCCATTTATAATATATGATGTAGGCTTTCTTTTCTCTTTTGCATCTGTAACAGGTTTAATATTTCTTCCTAAATGTTTTGAAAATATTAAATCTAAATTTCTAAAAGAGAGTATATTAACAACATTAACATGTATACTATTTACCCTACCAATCTCTGTAATATTCTTCGGTAAGGTTTCAGTTATATCTTTGTTGAGCAATATTATAGTGTTACCTATAATCAATAGCACGATATTTTGGGGATTAGGGGTTACATTGATAAATATGTTAGTACCAATTCCCATATTATATCTAATACCATATATACAGTTAAATATGTTTAAATACTTTGTATCAATATCCTCTAATATACAGATGGTAGAGATAGGGGTGAATAAATATGTATTTGGTATAGGGATATACTTACTTCTTTTCTTTTTCTGCCTATACAAATATCCTGTATCATCTAAAAACCACTATTTAGAAATATCTAAAAGGTATGAGTAACAATATATTAGAGAATTTAATATGGTTGATATTTGGATTAATATATTTAATTACGGTTAAGTATGAAGATGCCGTAGTATTTTTAGATGTAGGGCAGGGGGATTCCATACTTATACAGGAGGGTAATATTCAAGTTTTAGTTGATGGAGGGCCAGATTCTTCGGTACTCTATGAATTAGAAAAATATATCCCTATGTATGATAGGGAGATTGAGTATATACTACTTACCCATCCTCATGATGATCATTTAGTGGGTCTTTTAAAGGTGCTTGAGAGGTATGAGGTAGGAGAGATTTTGTATTACCCTGTGTGCTACGAGAATAAGAACTATGAGTTTCTCTTACATCAATATCCTGATGCTAAGAAGGTAGGTCAAGGTGATACTATTCGGCTAAAAAATATTAATATCGATATCCTGTGGCCTGTACTTAATAGGGAGGTAGAGGGATGTATTACTCAGTACAACTCAGATGTAAATAATGATTCGTTGGTTTTAAGTTTTGAATTTTTAGAGAAAAAATTTCTTCTAATGGGTGATATCGAGAGTGATGTGGAGGAGGTTATGGTGAGAGAGGGTATCATTGATAGTGAGTATGATGTACTCAAGGCTGGTCATCACTGTTCTAACTCCTCTAGTAGTGAAATATTTTTAGAAATTGTAAAACCAAGTATCGCAATATGTAGCGTAGGAGAAGGCAATTCCTTTGGTCATCCAGGTAGTGAAACATTGCAATCTTTTTCTAACTACAATGTTCAATATTTAATCACCTATGAAGAGGGGAATATACAGATAAAGGAGTGAAATTGTGATAAAATCAATGGTATATTAAGAACTTGTAGCTCAATTGGATAGAGCATTGGTTTGCGGAACCAAAGGTTGACAGTTCGAATCTGTCCAAGTTCATCCATCCAACTTATACTGTTAGGGGCTGCTGTGTAAAATAAATTGTAAGTGGTAGTATAAAGGGGATATGCACTCGTAGCTCAATTGGATAGAGCATCGGTCTTCGGAACCGAGGGTTGAGGGTTCGACTCCTTCCGAGTGCAAATTTAATATATACTTAAATATATATGATAGAGGTTAAGGAAAAGATTATTAAGAATTTACAATCTATTGTTAAGGAAATGGGAGTAGAGATACAGGATATTGTTGTACAGGAACCTATAGATATTACCCATGGTGACTTAACATCTAATATAGCGATGCAGCTTTCAAAAACGCTTAAATCTAACTCTATGGATATTGCTACTAAGATTGTAGGTGTTTTTCCTAAAGATGAGGATATTGAGAGAGTAGAGGTAGTTAAGCCTGGCTTTCTCAATTTCTTCCTTTCTAATGAATACCTTTTAAATATACTTAAGAGTATTAATACTCAAAAAGAGAGATATTTTGAATTAGATATTAAAAAGGGTAAGAAGTATGTAATTGAGTATACAGATCCCAATCCTTTTAAGACATTACATATAGGGCATTTGTATACCAATATAGTAGGTGAATCATTTGCACGTCTTGTAGAGGCTCTAGGAGCTTCTGTTACAAGAGCAAACTACCAGGGTGATGTTGGTTTACATGTGGCAAAAACTATGTGGGGATTACTTAGGATGTTTGAGAATAATGGTATTAACTTTGAGGATTTAAAGGGTAAAACCTTAGTAGAGAGAGTAAGGTACCTAGGTGAAGCATATATGTTAGGTTTTAAAATGTATGATGATCAGAAGGATGAGAGTGTAATTAAGGATGTAAAAGATATCAACTATTACATATTCTCACTGTATATACACTCTTTAGAAAAGAAAGAGTACTTTAAAGATTTAGAGAGTAAGAATCTTAAGAATATATATTTTGAGGGAAGAGATTGGTGTTTAGAATATTTTGAAAGAATATATGAAAGAACAGGTACGAAGTTTGATAAGTATTACTTAGAGAGTGAGATGGGTGAGAAGGGTATGGAGATTGTAAATGGGAATATGGATGGAAAAGGAAAGAATATTTTTAGGGGAAGTGATGGAGCAGTTGTATATGAGGGTGATGAGAGTAAGGGGCTCCATACTCGAGTCTTTATCAACAGTGAGGGTCTTCCTACATATGAGGCAAAGGAATTAGCATTAGCTTTTAAGAAGTTTGAGCAGCTCTCATTTGATGAGTCAGTAGTAATTACAGCTGACGAGCAATCTTCATACTTTAGGGTTGTTTTAGATGCCCTTTCGCAGTTGCGCCCAGAGATTGCTAATATATCCAAACACTTTGCTCATGGCTTAGTTATGCTTCCTGGCGCAGAAAAAATGTCTAGTAGAAAAGGTAAGATATTGGAGGGTGAATGGTTACTAGATGAAACTAAAAAAAGAGTTGAGGATATGATGAGATCTAATGAGAAGTGGAGTGAAGAACAGATTAAGCAGGTAAGTGATTTAATAGCGGTTGCATCTATTAAGTATTCCTTCTTAAAAGTAACGGTTGGTAAAGATGTAATCTTCGATTTTGAGAAAGCAACAAGCTTTGATGGAGACACAGGACCATATCTTCTGTATGTATATGCGAGGTGTAACTCTATATTAGAGAACGGAAAGAGTCAGATATCTTTAGAGAGTAGGACGGAAATGGATGACAGTACTAAAGAGCTTCTAAGGGTAATTGGCAGGTACAACCCTATACTGCTATCCTCTGCTTTAGCATATTCACCTAGTACACTTTGTTCATATCTGTTTGATTTGGGTCAAACCTTTAACACCTTCTATACTAATGTAAGAGTTTTGGATTCTGAAAACAAAGAGTTCCTTTTAGGAGTAGTAAATGCTACTGCACAAACAATGAAGCATGGTTTAGATGTGTTGGGTATTAAGGTAGTTGAGAGAATGTAATTATGGACGGGGTGTAGTTCAGATGGCTAGAACGCTACGTTCGGGACGTAGAGGTCGTCCGTTCAAGTCGGATCACCCCGATGTTGAACTGTAGGTATTTTGAAGCCAGTTAAGCAGGGTTTAATTTTGATTGCTAATATATACTAAATGGTTAATCAAAAAGAAAAAACAATCAAAGAAGAAAAGCAACTTTCTGATTTAGAGCTTGTAGAAAGTGTTAAGAAAGACTTAAATGCGTATAGATATATAGTAGAGAGGTATGAGTCTAAGTTACTTCGATATATCCAAAGAATACTGTACATATCTACAGAAGATGCCGAAGATATATTACAAGAGGTATTTCTAAAGGCATATAGGAATATTAATAGCTTTAATAGTAAGTACTCATTCTCAAACTGGATATATAGGATTGCTCATAATGAGGCTGTTTCTTTTCTAAGAAAGAAAAAGATTAGTATATCTAATATAGAAGATGAAGAGATATTTGATAGAATACCATCAGAAGAAGATATAGAGGATGATTTTTTAAAAAGTGCTAAGGGTAGTGAAGTAAGGGATATCCTTTCTAAATTAGATAGGAAGTATAGGGAGGTACTTGTACTAAGGTTTTTTGAAGAGAAAGAGTATAATGAGATAGCAGAAATATTACATGTATCTAGTGGTAGTGTAGCTTCATTAATAAGTAGGGGTAAAGAAAAGTTTAAAATATTAGTGCAAAGATATGGGAAAAATATCTAAAAAGGTATTAGAAAAGATAGAGAAAGAGAATATTAAACCAATAGGGAGATGGTCTTTTGTATTAAAGAACTCCTTTTTATGGTCTCTTTTTGGATTAAATATACTGTTTGGGTCAGTAGGTTTTGCAATATCTATATATCTTTTTGAATCAACGGATGTATTTGACTTAATACTTTCTGTAAATGGCCTACTAGAAGCAGTGGTCCTTGCTATACCAACCATATGGGTATTACTAACGTTAATATTTTTAGTAGTAGCATATCTTAACTTTAGATATACAGATAGGGGATATATATTCTCTTTTAGAAAGATATTTGTAATAAATACATTAGCAATATTGATACTTGGTGGAGCATTACATCTTTTAGGAATATCAGAGAGACTTAATAGGGTGTTTTCTGAAAGCTTTTCTACATACGATATAACACTAGATCCCAGGTATAAGATATGGAATAGTCCAGAGACAGGGTATCTTGCTGGTACAATACTTGAAGTAAAAGAGGGGGGTATAGAGATAGAGGGCTTAGATGGTAATATATGGGGTGTAGATACATCAGATGCTAAGGTAAGGAGAGCTGTGGGGTTGGTTAAAGGGGAGAAGATAAAGATAGTAGGAAACGTAGTAGATGAGAGTACATTTCAAGCCTTAGAGATACTTCCTTGGGAGGGTAGAGGAAGAAATATGCAAGAAAATCATTTCTAATTTCGTAATACTTAGTAGAGAGGTAATTTATTCTCTTTGTAGATATATTTGTAGAGATATATATCTACTGTTCTCTACATATTTAACTTGTAAAATACTAGGCATATGAAAAACACAGTATTAGCATTAGGAGTATTAGCAGTAGCACTTTTAGGAGTAATTGCTTTTACAACTAAGGATGCAGATGCATACCAAGGAGACTATACTCAAGTAGGTCCAAATCACACAGAAGAGAGAGAAGCTGAGATGGAGCAGATCTTTACAGACAAAGATTACGAAGCTTGGGTAGAGATAATGACTCAGGATGGTAGAAAACCTGGTGTATTAAACAAAATAGATACACAAGAGGAATTTGACCTATTCGTAGAGGCAAGAGAGTTAGCACTAGAGGGTGATACCGATGGAGCTAATGCAATTAGAGCAGAATTAGGTCTTGGTCAAGGAAGTAGAAATGGAGATGGCCAAGGTAGAGGAATGGGTAATTGTAATAGATAATTGAGATTACAATGTACCATAAGTTAAACCCCCATATGGGGGTTTTTCTTTTTTATGTATAATTAGGTATGAGATATAATAGAGATTTTTTCAAATTGATATATAAATATGCGAATAGGTACTCTGAGATTACGGGGGAGGTGATAGGGGATGTTTTACTTACTGAAACACCATTTTACTATGCCATTGGCAATCATACATGGGAGAGTGATAGGAGCTCTGAGCTGTGGTTAGAGTACTTAGATGGTATTAAGAGCGGTAAGCCTTCAGAGGATTGCTATTAAATTTGTTGTATTAGAGAAAAAATGGAGGGCGTAGCTCAGTACCACTAGGGTAAAGGGTCGTATTCCTCCTCATGATTAACCAAATTATATCTCTTCCAAGCTACCAATGTAAAGAAGAAAAATATTAACTAGCTAACTGGCCACATGCTCCTTTAATATCCTCTCCTAAGGATTTTCTAATAGTACATGTAATACCTCTTTCCTGTAATATTCTTTGGAATAGGGGGGTATTTTTTGATTTCTTAAAAGGTAAACATTCATTCTCATTGTAATTAATTAGGTTTACTAAGGCTAATCTACCCTTAAGTAAATTAACTAATTCCTTAGCATGTTCTACACTATCATTAATATTTCTAAGCAGTACATACTCATATGTTATCCTCTTGTTACTCTTTTTCGTATATGAATCTAAAGTGTCTAAAAGACTTCTTAAAGGATTACTATTAGACACACTAGGCATTAGCATATTTCTTAGCTTTTGATTAGGTGCATGTAAACTGATTGCAATCTTAACTCCTAAGTTTTTGGCTAAAAAGGTCTCTAAATTTTGAACATAGCCTGAAGTTGATAATGTTACACGCCTTTTAGAAAAGGCTAGTTTCTCTTTAGCTGTAATATCAATAATGGAGAGTGAAACATTCTCTAAATTGAGTAGAGGCTCTCCCATACCCATGTATACAATGTTTGTTACTCTCTCATTTAGAGGTTTTAATATTCTACAAAAATACAGTATTTGATCTAGTATCTGTTGAGAATCTAAGTTCTCATTTAAACCCATCTGCCCTGTAGCACAGAATATACATCCAACAGGACACCCACTCATACAGCTTACACATACAGTATTTCTACCTTTCTCTCTCATTAATACACTTTCTATATAGTTGCCTTGTTCTGTTTTAAAAAGTACTTTCTGAGTATTACCATCTTTAGAGGTATTAGAGGATACATATATTAGTTTTGAGAATGGTATTTCCTTTTTTAACTTCTCTCTTAAATCCTTTGGTAGAGTAGACATTTCATCCCATGAAGATACAAACTCTTTATAGTAATGACTATTTATTTGTGATATCCTATAGGCAGGTAAATTGTGTTTTTTAACAAACTTCTTAAACATATCAATTTAAATTATATTTCAATATTAAGATGAATGATAGTGAAAAGATGTTAGATAGCTATGAATTTATAATAGTGGATGATTCTAGAGATAAAATAGGTAAGATTAGAGAAGAATTAGTATCTTTAGAAGTGCTGCCAAGAATAGTAACCGGTGAAGATGACTTTATTGCAAGGACATTTCGGATTGTAAAAGAGGTATACAAAGAGGATAAAATTCCCTTTCTGTTTCTAGATGAATATCTGGATATTAATTTCTCAGAATATGGTAGTAGTATTGCAGAAATCCTTGTTGAATTTTTCGGAGAGAAGGGTGGAGTAATATTCCCTACGTCTGAATCTTTAAACCATCAGCTTTGGAAAATAGATTTTTTAGTAAAAGATAGTAAAGATTGGTATATTGAAAGAGATCCTCATAGGGTGAAAGGTGAGAATCTTTGTCATAATATAAATGAAATTTGTAGGGAGTATTTGATTCAAAAATATAAAAAAGAAAAGGATTCAGAAGTAAAGAATGGATAAGAATAAGATTTCAAAATTTAGACCAATATTACCTGCTAGATATAATATACCTGCATGTAAGGATTGGATAGAGTACTTTTCTTTTCTTGGCACAAATCATCCTATCTCATATTTTGATAGATCAGAGTTAACTATGAGAAATTTCTTAATGTTTTGTTCTTTAGAATGTACTGAGAATGGTAAAATACCATTAATTGTAATGAGTAAAGAGATTACCCCGAATCTTACTCTCAATTTTAATGCAAGGTGGTTTAGAGATTTCTTCGGGACATTAAAGCAATTGAAAGTAGTAGGAGTAATTGTTACTGATACAAGTGATGAGGGGAAGGAAATAAATAGCGATATTAAAAGGATATTAGAGGAGGAGAGTAATGAGGATTGGATGGTAGAGAGTATAGAGAATTTAGAAGAGTTAGAAGGAGTATGTGAGAAATATATAGAAAAGATTGAATATATTAATCCAATCAGTATAGAATATAGGGAGAAGAAATAAATTAAGTATATACTGCCCATGGCTGTTCAGTTTAATTACGTCGCCCCTAAGGGGTGGAGTCCTCCAAACGCAGATAAGGATTACCTAATTACATATTTAGATATTGAGTTAGCAGATGGTATATCTGATGACAAGTTTGAAGATGCTGCAGGTAGTTGTGCTGCTGAGAGCTCTACTGGTACATGGACTAAGGTAGATGAGGGTAAGCACTCTGGTACTAAGTTAGCAGATAAGCTAAAGGCAGTAGCATATGACTTAGATCCTAAGACAAAGACTTTTAAGATTGCATACAAGAAAGAGATCTTTGAGGAGGGTAATATGGCCGGATTGTTTGCTGGTATAGCTGGTAATATAGATAGTATGAAGATGTTAAAGGCATTTAGATTAATCGATGTCCGATTTCCTGAAAGCCTTGTTAAGAGCTTTCCTGGTCCCCAATTTGGTATTACTGGTGTAAGAGAGTTCATGCAAATTGAAAGAGGTCCTTTGATGTGTACTGTACCTAAGCCTAAGGTAGGTAGAACGGCTAAAGAGCAAGCATATCTAGCAAAGATACTCTTTACTGCAGCTAAGGGAGAGTTTCAGGGTATTAAGGATGATGAGAATTTAACTAGCTTGTATTTTAATAAGTTTGAAGACAGATGTAAGTTAGTACATGAGGTACAAAGGGATATAGAGAAGAAGAGTGGTAAGAGAAAATTGTATTTCTGTAATACTACTCATTCTGATTTAGACATTATGTTAGAGAGAGCAGATATGATTAAGGAGAATGGTGGTAGATGGATGATGATGGATGTTGTTACTACTGGTTTTAGTGCAGTACAAACAGTGAGAAAGCATAATCCTGGTTTAGCTATACATGCACATAGGGCTATGCATGGTCTTTTAGATAGGGAGTCAGGCCCTGGGGTACATAATAAAGGTGAGATATTAGACTTCTCTATGTCTATGGTCGTAATTGCTAAAATCATGCGTTTACTAGGCGTAGATTCCCTGCATGGTGGTGCTCCTAAGACTAAGATGGAGAATTACAATGAACCCAAATTAATACAAGAAGCACTACAAGCAGATATTACGCCAGAAAGTGATATGACACTTGGTCAGAATTGGTTTGGTATGAAAGGAGTTTGGCATACAGCATCAGGTGGATTACATTCTGGAACAATAGGGGAGTCAATAATCAAATTAGGAGAAGATATCATACTACAAGCAGGAGGAGGAGTACTAGGGCATCCTTGGGGTATAGAGGCAGGTGTAGAAGCTATGGTAGAAGCTAGGGATATCGCTATGGAAAGACAAGATTTAAAGCAATGGATATTAGATCATCCACAGAGTGCTCTTGCTAAGGCAGCCTCACACTGGGGATTTGATCCTAGAATTGTATATTAGTAAAGAAGTATTGTACAATACCACTATGACAAACAAAGGTATAACACCAAGAGAGAAGGATTACTCACAGTGGTATTTGGATATCATTGAGAGGGCAGAGTTAGCTGAAAACTCATCAGTAAGGGGATGTATGGTGATAAAGCCATATGGTTTTGCAATATGGGAAAAGATTCAAGCTGAATTAAACAGAAGGATTAAGAGTATGGGAGTTAATAATGCATACTTCCCTCTATTTATTCCTAAATCATTCTTTTCTAAAGAGGCAGAGCATATTAAAGGTTTTGCTAAAGAGTGTGCAGTAGTTACACATTATCGATTAAAAGAAACAGAGGATGGTAAGGGTGTAGAGGTAGATCCTGAGGCTAAATTAGAGGAGGAATTGATAGTTAGGCCTACCTCAGAAACCATTATGTACGATACCTTTTCAAGATGGATTACTTCTTGGAGAGATTTACCTCTAAAGATTAATCAGTGGGCTAATATTGTTAGATGGGAGAAAAGGACGAGACCGTTTCTAAGAACTACTGAGTTTCTTTGGCAAGAAGGTCATACTGTACATATGAGTCATAAGGAATCTGAAAAGCAAGTTTTAGATGCACTAGAGATGTATAGAAGTTTTGCAAGAGAAGTTTTGAGTTTGGAAACATATACAGGTAAGAAATCTGAATCTGAGAAATTTGCAGGAGCTTTAGATACGTATGGTGTAGAAGCACTCATGCAGGACGGTAAAGCCTTGCAGTTTGGAACATCACATGACCTTGGACAGAATTTTTCTAAATCTTTCGAAATTAAATATGCTGACAAAGATGGAGAGGTTAAGTACCCTTGGCAGACAAGTTGGGGTGTAAGTACAAGAATGATGGGGGCCGTAATTATGTCTCATAGTGATGATTTGGGGCTGATACTACCTCCAATAATAGCACCTATAAAGGTGGTAGTTATTCCTATCTTTAAGGATGAAAATAAGGAGGAGATTATAAAATTTGCTGAAAAGATTACAGGTCAGATTACTAAAAAAATAGAGGATACTCATTTAGAT
>CAYSEU010000011.1:0-18047 GCA_964430365.1 uncultured Candidatus Saccharibacteria bacterium | reverse complement strand
TGGGCGAAAGATGGGTCGAGAGTACCTTTTCAAATCTGTTTCGATACAGAAGGAGAGTGCACTCCCCCAACTAATCTTTTTCCCAGCAAGTAAGCAACAAACCTATTCTGATTCTAGCTAGTGTAGTTGGATGATATAATCATTTTATGTCTTCGGACTTAAAATTACTCATCCCTCACACTCGTCACACGCTAGAATCCTCTAAGATTAATAATATCTTACTGATGAGTCCATATATATTAAAAATATCTTAAGGACGAAAGGAAATAATTAAAAATATTGAAAAGGGAACTGTAAAAAGTTCCCTTTTTTTATTTAACAACCCTTCTAAACAACTCAAAAGCCTTCATAAATACAGAAGAAGGAAACAAACTAAGTACATTTACCCCTACCTTTTGTATATTCCATATAATATATTCTCTAAATGTAGGCTTAATATTTAATTCTTTAATAGCCCATTTACGTATATCGTTAGTCTTTTTAAAATGATCTAACATCTTAGACTGACTCTCTGTTTTAAAAGTCATCCTATATTTAAGTACAGTATCCTTAAGATTATGGAACTCTCCTTTAGTACTTAATATTAAGAAAAGTTTTACATCCTCTACCTTCCACATATTCTCTGGATATAGTCCTATATCTTCAACAGTACTTTTTCTTAAAGTAACTGCAGGATGTGCAAAAGGCTGAAAAAGAAATCTATTCTTTTTTAAATCTTTATTCTCTATAGCGTACTCCCTATGACCGGTGATTTTACTATTCTCATCAATAATATCTATTTGACCTCCCACTGCTACACACTTTGGATTAGATTCTAAGTATTCTACCTGTTTCTCTAATCGAGTAGGGTACATTACATCATCTGCATCCATTCTAGCTATGTATTGCCCCTTAGAAGCCCTTATACCTATGTTTATTACATTCCCTAAACCATTCTGTTTCTCTATTGGTATTACCTTAATTTTATCTCCAGACTCCTTTAATATCTTTAATGTATCATCCTCGGACTTATCATCTACCACTATTACTTCAATATTTCTGTATGTTTGATTAGTGCAGCTATCTATCGCCTCTTTAATATATTTCTCTCCATTATGTACAGGTATGACTATAGATACCAAAGGATTACTTTTTCCCATTTCTTTTCTCTTTTACTAAATTAACAATTAAATATCCTCCAAAGGAAAGTATTAATATATATCCAAAGTAGGAGAGTAGGTTAGGCCAATATATTACTGTAATACTATCAAAACTCATATTAGATATATCCCAAGCCTGTTTCCAATCATTAATACTTACTCTTCTGTCTTTTTCTAATACTTTAAACAGCATTCCATCTCTTTCAATTGCTAACCAACCAGAAGAGCTAGCTTGAGGGATTGAAAGGAGAGTATTCTTACTACCGTCTATCTCACCACTAATTACTTTGTAATATGTTGAATTAGGAGATTCAAATATATTACTCATCCCATACTCTACATATCCATCTTGCTTAGATTGAGTATACATAACTCCATTCCAAGAGGTAGGGAATTGCATAAAGGCGAATTCTTTTAATATGTTTTCTGTTGGTAAAGCGTAACTAGTAGAACCATATATTACATTTAAAAGGCCATCTTTTGAAGAAGGGTTTAAAATATTTAAATATGAAGAATCAGATAGTGAGGAAAGCATATCTTGATGCCAACATTTGTTTTCTCTTTGATATATTAAACAAAGTGAAGAAGGTATATTAGAGATATTTTCTCCTCTCCAATATATTAAATACTTAGCCTTACTGTTTGTAGAAAAGAGATTAGCAGTTTGATTAGCAAAATCAGACTGTACTTTCTGATACAATCCATCTTTACTCTTTACTTCAAATATTGTTGTCTCTGAATCAGATCTACTTGGCTCCCATACTAAATATGGTGTATTACAACCTGTATAAAGGTCTCCATTCTCTCCAAGTACAACTGGTATACGAACCTCATATGTATTGCCATCATCTAAGAATACATCTTTGGGTATCCATACATCTGATTGTAAAAGAGGTTTAAGATTTTGCTTAAGAGGAGAGTAGGAGATTTTAATACTTCTAAAAAGAGACTGTGCATTAAAATCATTAGCTATATTTTTTGTATACAGTATTAAAGAAACTTGCTCATCTTTTTCAATTACCGTATTAAGAAGTAAATCTACATCACCGTAGAGTGAATCTGAAGCTAAATATTTCTGTTCATTTAAACATCTCTTTCTTGTTTGCGAAAATATACAGTAACCTGGGTAGCTTTGACTCTCTGTTTCCCAATTTATCTGTACCCTTAATACATTCCTTTCCTTAATATCTATTGGTATATTGGTAAATACACATGGAGAATCACTAGTTCCTTTTAATTGAAAACCAGAAGTAACTTCCTGTGGGGTTACAAATGTACTTTCTAATACCTTACCTCCAGAACAATCACTACCTTTTGCTTTTAGGAATGCTGGTAACATATTAATACTCTTAAAGGAGCTCTCCTTTAAGCCATATACTACTGGTAAAGAACCATACTTCTCCTCTATGGTTACACCATCAATTACGGTATCTTTTTTAAATACACTTCTACCTACTACAAAGTAATCATACTCACCTGAATATGAACGATATGGTTTTACTGAGTCTTCTCCATACACGTATGGATATGAGGGATATACACTTAACCTGTTATCATTGTAATCTAATTTGGTTGGCAAATTCTTTAGGTTCTCCTTAGAGATATTTGAGTACATATATGTGCTATACCCTTTATATTCAAACTCTCCCGAGATCTCATTTTTCTTAACTACCATATTTTCTAAATCTACTTCAATGGGAGAGAGAGTAGGAAAACGTGGAGAATCTTTTACGAATGTATTCATATTAGAAAGAGAGGAGAGTGATTCTGTATATGTTTTCTCCTTTGCTACTGGAACTTTGTACAGTGTAAGAGAGCCATTCTCCCATATCTTTTCATATTTAGAAATCATACTCTCCATTGCTTTCATATCTACATCAAAGGAGTATCCTTCACTTTTAATACTCGTATCTAAAAGTACGTACGTTACATCATATTTCTGCATTAAGGAAAGGAACTCTTCACTTCTTTGAGATCTAACTACATTGAGGATATTTAACATAGCTTTCTCTCCAGAGTTAGAACCGATAGCTAGAGAAACATCCATCATTGGATTAGGAACAATGTATGAGATGAATTGAGAACCCCAGAAACCCCACTCATACTTTCTAAAATAGTTATTGTTAGATGGAGGAGCGTAATATATTCTAGATATTGAATCATTAGTAGAAAGATATTTTCCTAATTCAAAATATTCAGAAGGTACCTGTACTGTAGCTCTTTGAGGGAATGTATCTCCTCTAAATAGGTACTCTGAGTATATTAATTGGAGTACACAAATCATTACAAAGAGAGAAAGGGTAAGTACTCTTCTTAATACTTTTTTTTCGGCAAATGAGGTTAGGAATTGAAAGAGATATATTAATCCAAAGGTAGAGATAAAGGTTAGGGAGATTAAATATATCTCTCCTAATTTAGAAATGGGCCATCTAAATACTTGTTTGAAGAGAGGTACATACTCCTGTAAAAATTCAAAAAAAATTGCGAAAGGCGGATTTAGAACCTTAATTAAAAACAAACTTCCTAAAGCAACACCTCCCCAAAAGAGTAATTTGTAATATTTATTAAATATCGCAAACAGTATTCCAACAATACCAAACAGAGCAGGTAATAGGCCTAATACTTTGTAAAAATCATATGTTTCAAAAAGCTCAGCCATTGGGAATATATATTTCTCATCATCGGTATCAAACAGTGAGCGATTGTAAAATCTAGCAGAGTTAATTACTGTTTGCATATCTGTTTCTAAATCAATGACACTTGATGTAATAGTTCGATTGGTATATGAATCTATGATGTCATTACTTGTTGAGAGAGTGTAATGAATGAATGGTAATATCCAGAATAGTTGAGTTATTAAAAATATACCTAATGTTTTTAATATACTGTGTACTTTTCTTTTTTTACTTTTCTTTGTACTAAGAGTAACAAAGAGAGTAAAGAAAAATATGAAAGCAAAATCAACAACAAACAGTGTAGCTATTACACTTGTAGAGGTAAAAAGTATAGAGGAGAAGAAAAGTAGTAATGCATTTTTAATATTACTCTTCCTCACATACTTATATATACACAAAAGAACCAGAGGGAGAAATGCGAAATTACTAATATATGGAGCCATTGTTTGGTAAAACAACCACATACTCCAAAGGGTAGTAAAGTATGTAACACCACTAATTAAGTACCCCCAATTCGAGAATCTCTTTAAATCGCTTTTAAAAAGAAAATGCCTTACTAATGATGCTATCGAAAGAGAGCCTAAAATCATACATAGTAAGTAATATATCTGCCCTATACTCCAATTAGGTAGGAATGTTTCTAACCCTGCAAATATACTACTTCTAAATACATCTGCCTGTTCACTCTCTGATGCAAATCCAAGTACTCTATAGCTTCTCCATGCAGGAGATTCTATATATCTCTGTACAGATAGAGTAGGGTTAAGTTCAGGAGAGTAGTTATCATTAGAGAGTAAAAAGAAACCCTCTTTAAAAGAGAGTAGTGATACTAATATGAGTATTAATGTAAGTAATATTTCTCCAAATCTATTAGATAGGAATGAATTTAATTTCTTAAATTCAGGTAATTTAATCTTCTTTAATTTCATATATACATATGATATCAAATATCTAGCTTATATATATACTAAATATTTGACTTCTTAAAGTGTACAATTTAATATATTGAATAGATATAAAATAGTAATCTGCCTTTATTATGAGTAAGTTAACAAATATAGATATTTTTCAGTTATTAGCACTTGATTCTCTGTCTCAAGAAGAAAAAAATCAATACCTTTTGCGTATTTCTAAAATAGGTATTCAACAGGCCATTGAGAAAGCTATTAAAGATGGTCTCTTAAATATTGATGATGTAGAGAAAGCCTCCCAAGAGATTCAAGACTCAAATCAACTTCAAGTGAAATTACTTGAGATGTGTCCTACATTGGGAGAGTATGTACAAAATGCTATAGATAATATGAAGATTGAGATACTCCAGAAACAAGTAGATGAGACTTTACAGAAATCCGTAACCGAACAATCAGAAGATATGACTCCTGCTATTGATCTTGAATCATATTTAAATCACTCTATTGAAGAATTAGAAGAGAGTGTTTTAATGGAGAAAGTAAATTCCTTTAGGAAATTACAAGATAATATGTTAACTTCAAAAAATGGCCAATAACGAAATACCTGAGTCAGGAATAGGAGCTGTAGGAAGAACATCTGATTTCACGAACTTAGCAGAAGAGAAGAGTCAAGTTCAGGCAGATATAAGTACAAAAGAGAGAATGCAAGGTAAATATGGCCTTCATAGAGATATCTTTGACAGTTACTTAGATAGTATTGAGCAATCCCAACAGGAATGGACAAAACATCAAGTTGATCAAAAAGGTAACGAAACTCATAGAGGCAGAAAAATCGCAGGCACTATCGCTGAGATGGTTATCCCAATAGCTGCTGGTACAGCTACTGATGCTCTCTTAGATGCTGCTGGAGCTGCGGGTGGTCCTTTGGTAGCTGCTGCAGTAGGTGCTGCATCTGGAGGGGTTAGGGCAGCCATGGAATATAGGCACGTTGGAGCTGAGGGTCAGAATGCTGCAGAGTTTTGGCAAAAGAATGTTGGTAGTAAAGATAAAAAAACAGAAAGTGGTAATGCCCTTAGAAGAGGTTGGGCTCATGTTAGTAGATTCCTTAAAGGAGGAAGTTATATAGGTGTGGAGGCAGGATTTAAGGTAAAGAGTAGAGATGAAGATATTAAAAACTTTATGGATACAATGGGTATACAAACAAATGAAAATGAAGATACCCTAAGTGCACCACTTGAAGTATTTGGAAAGTTAGAAGAGAAATACAATGAAAATCCCCAAGAATTTGAGAACTTTGTTAAGAATTTAATGACCCAATCTGTACTCTCTAATTTCTCAGAACAGAAATCCTTAATTGAGCAGAAACAGATGGCCGATCTCTTCTGTTTGGCTAATGCTGTACTTTATAAAAAGGATAATGAGAACAATCCCGTATATACAACCCCATATCAAGCAGATCCCGATTACAATTCACCATACCAAGCACCAACATACAACATACCTCCACAACCGAATGCAAATTCTCTTTCTACATATGCAGTTAATCCTGACACCCCAATAGCTCAACCATATCAAGTACCAGAATACAATGTCCCATATCAAGTACCCGAATACAATGTTCTATATCAAGAACCAACACCATACGAACAAGGAACTCCTCTTTCTACATCAACAATAGACAGACTTTGGTTAGAAAGTAAGGATGAAGTAAAAGACATTATTTCAAAAACAAGAGGTTACTTTATAGCTGGAGCTGCTACTGAGCGTGCAATTAAATCTACAGTCGGATTCTTTGCTATTAAATGGATTACTCAAGGTTTAGAGAAAGTATCTGAATTAAGAGCTTTGGAAACAGATAATGCAAATGAAATCCAAAATACTCAGAATCTAATAAAAGAGAATAGTGAAGATATCACATCAACAAATCAAGATATTAACTCTCTCAAACAACAAATGGATTCCGTAGAAATCCCAGTACCAAAAGAAACTGTAACAGAGGTTGTAGAAATAGTTCCAAAAGAAATAGATTACAGAGCTATACTTGAACCTGCTGCAAGAGCATCTGGTCAAGATATAGATACTTACCTATCGATAGCAGAAAGAGCAGAAAGAATAAATGATATACCTCAGATAGCCGAGGCTTTGTCTAAACCAGAAACAAGAGAAGCGATTAATCAATTAAGCCAGAGTCTAGGTAAAAGTCCTGAACAAATATTAGAGAGTGGAATTCTAAGATGGGTATATGATAGTAATAGATATTCAGATATAGGAGAGCTATTTCAAAATGCAGTAGATGGTAAAGGTGTTGCAATGGGAAGTATACAACAAGCCTTAGATGCTGCAAAGAATGTACACCCTGCATGGGAAGATCTAGCAAAAAACCTAATGGAAGGATCTACTCAAGAACAGATTAAACAGGTAGTAGAAGTAGTAAATGATAATACGGAGTCACTAAATCTCTTAGAACAACTTCAAACTCAATTGCTTGATAAGCATGATTTACTTAATTCTCTTCTTGATAAACAAATTTCTGCAGAGACACTTCTTAAATTACAACAAGAAAAAGCAGGAAGGATATTAAATGATGTTAGGAAAGCAATATGGGAGACAGGTAAGAGGGGTGTTGTTGCTACTACTGCTGCAATAATAGACTTGATAACAAGTACAGAGAAATCAGACTTTATGTATGGTAAAAAAGACTCTCCTTCTCAACCAGGATATCCATATGGTGGGTATCCAGGCACAACTTACCCATATGGTGGAGGACCCAACTATGAATCAGGCCCTGATGTAACTGTTAATGTTGAAACTGAACAGATTCATAATAGTACGATAGGAAAAGTATCTATACCAAGAGCTGGAACAGCTCCTTTTCAAAATCCTCCCGCTTCAGGATATAGGAGAGATGGGTGGAGAAATGGAGAAAATATCAGACAAGATAGCTCTGAGACATATTTAAATACAGAGGGTAACACAACCCAAGTTATAAACGAATATAAACAGAAACAGTCTAGAATGTACTCCCCTATATACAGGAAAAGTATAGAAACATTAGCAGAGAAGGTTTCTCCAATAAAAGATGAGTGTAGAGTAAGTATCGCAATACCTGCTCTTGGGGAAGAATCAAGTATGAGACATGCCCTTGAGCAGTTCTTAACCTTAAATAATCCAGAGAAATTTGAAATATGTATATTAGATACTCACCCAGTATCCTCCCAGGACAATACTGAATCTATCATTAGAGAATTTGTATCTCAAAATCCAAATCTAAATATCGTATACATTAAGAGAGATGTAGAAGAGAATACAAATGTAGGAGAGAGTAGGAAGTTCTTAACAGATGTAATTTTAGAGAGAGTACAGAGATTGAGTGATGAAAGTAGAAAGGATACTCATTTAATAATATCTCAGGATGCTGATTTAGAACTCTTTGAAACTCCCGACTACATAAATACAATAATTGAAGAGTTCGAAAGAGACAGTAATATAGAGGTAGTAAGAGGTAGAAGTAATATATCAAGGGAGGCTTTAATAAAAGCACCTGCAGTATTAGCAGCATGGAGAACATGGAATACCTTTGATTTAATGCATGACAATGTTAGTAAGACAGTAAATAAGACATTAGGTACCAATACTGTAATAAAAGCTAGGACACTAGCTGGCATAGGAGGATATAATCCATACCTAAGAGTTGCTGAAGATCTTGAGATAGGTTACAAAATCAAAAACTTAAAAGGAAATGATAAGATTAAATACTCCCCAAGATTTGGTCTACAAGGAGAAGCTAGAAGAGCGTTAATAGCACATCTAAATGGTGTACCAATAATAAATATGTATTACTCCTTCCATAATGCTCACCAGATAAGAGATAAGAGTTGGGAAGAGATAGTAAATGAGAATTCATCAGCATTCGAATTCTCGCCAGATAAATACGCAAAAGAACTTCAAGCTATCTATGACTATGCTAAAAACTCTCCAGCAGTAGGACCTCAATACTCTGAGATCTTTGATAAGACAATGAAGGCAATGGGAGTTAAATATAGGATAGAGAACGATAAGGTCATCATTGAAGAGCTTACAAAGAATATATCCGATGTATTAGCTGAAGAGGATAGATTCTCACAACAGGAGCAAGGAGGAAGTGTAAACCAAGACTCAGATTCTTCTCAAGAACAAACTCAACAAAATACAAATGAATCAGGTAGTACTACTGTCGACCCATATTGGGGATTTAGTAGTGATGCTACAGAACCATCAGAGAAAGGTGCATATTTACTCCTAAATCAATTAAATCAGTTAAAGGCTGATATGGAAAATCTTCCTACCGACAGGCAGGCTAACACTCTGTATTACAAACTACAAAGGGGATTAATTAATGGTCCAGGTAGCTTAACTCTTGACGAAATATCCCGATTGAGAGATGTAAAACAAAGTTTAAATTCTAACTGGGGAAGCATTTATATAGCTCTTCAAAAGAAGGTACATCCTGATGTAAATGGGCAAAATGGAAGACAGAAACAGGCAGAGGAAGCTTCTGTGTTAATTAATAATCTTAACAGAGTATTTACTCAAACTGTTTAATAACTTTACTTTAAAGGATGATTCTTTTTAACAGTCTCTTCTGCAAACTTTTCGCTTGCATGTACATACTTAGTAGTAGTTTCTAAGCTCTCATGACCAAGCAGTATTTGCAATGCTACAGCACTAGCACCATCTTCAGCCATATATGTTGCAAAACCGTGTCTTAAACTATGTGCTGAGGTAGGTATCTGTATTCCTAATCTCCTTCTATAATCCGCTATTTTTTCTTGAAAATAGTTTGTAGATATTCTTGCATTAGGTTTTCTACTTCTACTTCCTACAAAAGGGATGAATAGGGCAGGGGAGTCAAATTTATCTAAAAATTTATTCTTTCTATATTCCTCTATTAATCTAATATACTTCCTATTCTCACTATCAAAAACTTCTAAATTTAAACCCTCTGAATGTGAAATGTCTTCAGATGTTTCACGCTGTTTCATATCTTTACTCTCTATACCTAAATCTGTGAACAATTCATCTACAATACCTGGTTGTTCCTTCCTTTCTCTATCCGAAAAAGCGTGCTCTAGCCTCAATCTCAAATACTTATTCAACCATCCTAAAGATCTTTGAGTCATAAATACAGCTCTTTCTTTCTTACCCTTACCAGTAATATATAGCCTACCTTGGGTATTTAGTTGATTAATATTAAGATTAATCAGCTCAGATATACGCATACCTGTGGCAAAAAGCATCTCTAACATACACCTATTTCGCAATGCTACTTTCTCATCTTTTTCAAATTCCATAGGTGCCTCTATTAATCTAGTTAAATCTTCAAGTGAAGCTACTTTTTTAGTCTTTTTATCTGCCTTAACCATCTTTACACTGTCAGGAGGAATTGGAATATCTAAATCCCATTCAATTCTAAATTTTAAATACGACCTCAAAGCAGACAACATCCTATTTATACTTCTAACATCTAAACCATTCGTACTTCTTGCTCTTGAATTTAATGGTCTTTGAAGTATACCCAACGACCCATACACCTTACTATAGATTTTGGTTAGGAAGTCATCCTCATACACCTCTGACGTCTCATTCAAGTCATCAATGACATTTTCAGATTCATCTATAGGTGTATTCATACCAGTGGAAATTTTCGATATCTTTCCTGAGCCTCTAGGAGCTTCATCTTTCCCTTTTGTTGTAGGTAAAGTCTTTTCTATACATTTTTCCCTAATTCTATCTAAATCTTTCAAATGATTACCACTAGATAGATACCCTTTATAGTTTGAAACTTCCTCTTTAGTAAGATTTTTAAAATCAATATTATTAAAATGTAAATATACACTAAATATTGAAAGATCTCGTGCATAGTTAAGTATGGTTTGAATACTGTAAGCATTATTCTGTAAGTACAAAAGATACTTATCCTGTTGCGGTAATTTAGGTATATTTTCCAATCGATTCTTTTTCATATATATATACTAAGCTTTTAAAAAATTAAAATCAAAGTAGGGGAGTTTATAATTTTTCTCATAGGTACAATATATATAGGGGATATGGGGAAATATATAGAGAAATATATTTTTAAAATATTTTAATATATTCAATTATTTTATTTATTTTAAATTAATAAAAATTCCTTAGTTATAAGTACTCCTGAGCTCATACATACACGAGACCGCATATAAGGATGATTATACTCGGTTATATATTATAGAAAATCATAACATATTGCAACATAGGGGATAGTACTCCACTACTAAGTACATATCAATCATAGCTATAACTTACACTTCTAAATATCTGCTTTAATTATGTACATATATTAAAGATGTATTAGCACTAAGTTATCCACACTGATATTACTATAAGATATGTGAAACTATAGGCCCCTTTTCGCTATGGGACCCTACTCCCCTACTTTCTAATAACTATGCGAACATGTTCAAAAAAAGATTTATGAAAATAACTACTATCAATGCAGAAATATATATTATCATTTCCCAATTAAAACCAGTTTTATTACTCTTAATATTACCTATCCCTATACCAACAAAGTACCCTACTGTAGGAACTATAGCTGAAAGCTCATGAACTATACCCACTAAGAAAGATCCCAAAAACATAAAGGATACCAGTATAGATACTAATAATGTCTTTCTAGAAAGAAGAAGACCCTCATAACCTAAATTTTTTAAATGAATAAAGGAAAGAAATACAGAGATTACAAGTATCAAGGGAAGAAGAATATATACTGGTAGTTGTAATGAAAGTAATCCAAAGATTGTAAAAAACATTGTTAAGGTAGAAATAATGTATGAAGTAGTTCTACCTACATGTACTAAAGGGATCTCTTTATAAAGGTTTACATTGAACACATTAGACATTAAAAAACTAACATAGGTTCCTACAAATATTAAACCCACTAGTATTAAAAGAAGAATACCTTCATATATACGATTAAACTTCTGTGCAAAAAATAATTGTATAAACAGGTATTCGGACATTACGAATAGAGAGCTATGTAAAAGGAATGGTAAAGACTTAATCTTTACTTGGAAATTAAATGCCCATATTAATCCTAAGAAGGTCATAACTAAATATACAGCGGATGTTATTACTGTTCTAAGTAAACTCTGATCCTCTATCTTCATTATTGTTTGTACAAAGACAGAGAGTGCAATAAGGAAAGCAAGAGCTATTAGCTTACCTCTTTTTACCGAATCTTCATTTTTTATTACTACCCTTTCATTTATCATAATATACTCTCTGTATATTTTATACCCTTTGAAGTTAAAACTCTCCCCCTAGATGTTCGTTTAATAAGGCCACATTTCATAAGGTAGGGCTCGTGTACATCAAGTACTGTAGAAATCTCTTCCGATATACTTGCTGCTAATGTAGAGACTCCTACTGGTCCCCCATCAAAGTTCTTATATATTACCCTAAGTATCTCTCTATCTATACCCTCCAACCCCATATCATCTATACCAAGTAATTCCATTGTACTTTTTACAGTATCACTATCTACTACACTCTTATTATTACTCTGAGCAAAATCTCTAACCCTTCTAAGCAATCTTAATCCTACTCTAGCTGTACCTCTAGAACCTACAGAGAGCAATTCTAATGCTTCGCTATCTATCTCTATACTCCATAGATTACATGCTCTTTGTAATATCTCTACCATATCCTCTTTACCAAAGAAATCTAGTCTCTGTATTAATCCAAACCTATCTCTCATAGGAGAGCTAATCTTACCAATTTGTGTAGTAGCACCTATTAAAGTGAAAGGTTCTAGATTAAGTCTAATTGTTTTAGCAGAAGGACCCTTACCCATTACAATATCTAATGCCCTATCCTCCATAGCTGGGTACAAAATTTCCTCAACTACACGAGATAGACGATGTATTTCATCGATAAAAAGGATATCATTTTCTTTAAGGTTAGTAAGTATAGCAGCTAGATCACCCTGTCTTTCTATAGCAGGCCCTGAGGTAATCCTAATAGAAGAACCTATCTCATTTGCTATAGCTAAGGCAAAGGTCGTCTTACCAAGCCCAGGAGGACCGTAAAAGAGTATATGATCTACTACCTCCCCCCTTTGCTTAGCAGAATTAATCATCATCTTAATAGTTTTCTTTTCCTGCCCTCTACCAATCATCTCATCTAACTTAGATGGCCTAATCTTTTGCTCTGCCTCCTCTATTTCCTTACTTACCACTACCCTACTATTTTTTAGTTGATTTTTTTCTTCTGTTTTTTTACTAGATTTAATCATATTACTGACTTAAAACTTTTTTAATTAGTACCTCTATCTCTACATCTTCTTTTTTAAGTAACTCCCCTCCTCTTACTACACTCTCTTCTAAATCCTTACCCTTAAACCCTAAACTCTTTAGAGCCTCTTTTAACTCTTTTAACCTAATATCACTCTTACTTACATCATCTTCCTTACTAAAATCTATCTTACCCCTTAATTCTAATATTACTTTTTGAGCACCCTTAAGACCTAATCCAGGGACTTTACTAAGTAATTTTGAATCCCCATCTAATACAATCTCTTTAACTCTTTCCATACTGTATGTAGAGAGTATTGAGAGGGCAGACTTAGGACCTATACCAGATACAGTAAGTAACTCTTCAAAGAAATCTCTCTCTAATTCAGTATTAAAACCATACAGTGTTTGACTCTCTTCCCTTACCTGAAAACTTGTATATACAGAAATATCCGTTCCGACCTCTTTAAACTCAAATTGGGATGTAACATACACCCTATACCCTATACCAGATGAAAGAAGTACCTCAATATGACTGAGTTTACCTACACTACACTTAGATACTTTACCAGATATATATGAAATCATTCTTAAACAATATTACCATATTAAGTTAACTCATCCATTCTCAATCTATCAAAACACGCAATGGACAGAGCCAATGCATCTGCAACATCATCAGGTTTAGGTATTTGTTCTAAATTAAAATATACTTTTACATTCTCTTGTACCTGTACCTTAGTAGCTTTACCATATCCTGATATACTACTTTTTACCTGCAAAGGAGTAAACTCATGTACAGGAATATTACTTTTTTCTAAACAAAGTAATACTACTCCCCTAGCCTCTCCTACTACAATTGCTGTTTTAGCATTATTGTAAAAGAGTAAAGTCTCTAAACCACAGTAATCAGGTTTAAACTCATAGATAATGGAGTTTAAATCATCATATATCTCAGATAACCTATTACCTACACTCTGATTCTTTTCTGTTGTAATGGCTCCGTAGTCTATAGCAGAAGGTTTACCCTCTTTATCAAAATCTACAATAGACCAACCTACAATAGCTAATCCTGGATCTATACCTAATATTCTCATATATATATTTTACACTTTATACCCTTTTATTCCTATTCTGTATAAAGAGGCTTACTGTTTTTATCTATATCATAAAACTCATTCAAATCCTTATTCCTATCTTTTTCTGGATTCCAACTAGCTTGGAGAAGCATATAATATTTATCTTCCTCTCCAGTATCATCTAATACACATAGATAGTCAGGATAATCCACCAGAACATTATGAATCATCTCTTCTGTAATCTCTTCACCCTCAACAAATATGTCCGATTTTTTAGTAACAACACTCCCTAACTCATGATCAGCAAAAAAAGAAAAACTTTCTCTGTTAGTTTCTACAAGCTGTTTAAGAAGAGCTATTTTCTGTGCTCTATATATCTCAAAGAATACCTGTTTACACTCTATTGTAGATATTTCTCTACCCTTTTTGGGTACTATATATTCTAAAGATAATGGATTATTAACATGATTAAAGATATCTTCTTTTGAATCAAAACCCTCTTCGTATAAACCTTGGAAACTACTGTACAAGCTATCACGAAAATATCTGAAAAAGAAAGGTGCCTCACTCCTCTCTTTCTTTAACATGTCCTTATATGAATCTATTAATTCTTTATTATATGGTGCCATATTATGTAAAAATAAATATTAAATATAGGCAGATTAAAGAATCTCATCCAAAATCATATCACCCTCTTCTCCTTCCATCGTTCTTGATATTTTATGCATATATTGAATCTTCCTTATCGCTGGAGAGTTTTCATCAAATGTCGGATTTAAAAGGAAATAATAGTTTTCATCATCTTTTGTACACAATCCACAATAGAATGTTAAATGAACATACATCTCCTCTATCTTTTCTTCTTCATCGGTATATTCTTCATATGATTTTGCAAATTCCAACTGATAATCCCATAACCATTTAAATTGATCTTTTGGAACTGATACCATCTGCTCGAGAGAGTAGATTCCTGGAGTCCTTTCTTTAACTTCTACGTAAACGGGAGATAAGATAGAAGGAATTTCCTCAGAACCATCTCTCAGTTCTCTAAACATACTGAATTTTATAGACTTGCATAATAAATTTCCAATATCTTTCCTAAGCTCTGTTTCTGTAAGAGTAGAAGCATCTCTTTCTGTATACATCGCTTTTAATTCCCGTGATCCAGCATTTAAAAACTCTTGAAGAACTTCTTTGTCAAAGTCTTTCTCAGACCAGATTCTCTCACTTAACTCACTATTATGTGGAGCCATATTATGTAAAAATAAATATTAAATAAAGAACTAATGATATTGTGTATCTTCAGAACTATCATTCTCCTCCTCTTTTACTGCATTAAAATACTCAATATAACCACCGTTTATTCTAGGTAAGTCTGCTTCTAGGAGAGTATAATATCCTATATTAAAATTTGGCCCAATATGATAACCTAACAAATTACCTTCCTCTCGCTCTAATACATTAAAAACATCTTCTTCAGTTAAAGCTTCTGGATCTTGAAGATATGTTGAAATATCACTCCTTACTTCCTCTAATTCAGTATTTGAGAAATAATCAAGATCCCGTCTAGAAAATGAAACTAATTGTTTAATTTTAAAGTTACCTTCTCCTTTATCGATTTTATAAAATACCTGATTACAGAGAAGAACTCTCGTTCTTTCTTCAACCTCCTCCTCTGGTATTCTCCCATTAGTATGCTTAAGAAGTAGCGTTGAATCCATAAATTTTAAAAATTCTTCCCTACTATTAAATCCCTTATTATAAAGTTCTTGGAAATTACTCTTAATATCAGAGAGAAAGTGATCAAATTTATTGTAAACCTTTTCTCTTTCTTGATTAGCTAAAATCTCTCTATTCCTTTTAACTAATTCACTATTATATGGTGCCATATATTAAATATTAATAATTTAAAATTCAGATAATACCTGATCAATAAATTCCCCACTTTGGAAATCACTTAGCTCAGCACTAAGATAGGTTAAGTATGTTTCTTTTCCAGGGGAATAATTTCCTAAATTCATAAAGAACTGTTCGTTTTCACTTAAACTTTTATAAACTACTTGCTCCCTCTTTTCCCATGTTCCAGCATTGGACATAACCTTATCAAAATCAAGACTAAGAACATTTATCTCTTCTTCAGAAAAAAGATTTCTTAAGTGAACTCCATCTATTGCAACTAACTGTATAACTACACCTGATTCTAATCTCCATATATTTTCTTGGCTAAGAGCCAAATTATATCTTTCACCAGAACGAGGAGATGTTACTCCCAATTGTAAAAATTTAGGAGATGCTATCTTCATAAAATCCCCTTTTGATTGGAAACCCCAGTTATATTTACTTTGATACCCCCTATTGAGCTCTTGGTAGAGTTCTAATCCTTTAGCAAAAATCCTTTCCATCCTTTCCTGCTGAATCATATCAAAATAATTCTTTCTTATTAATTCATTCTCAGGTGCCATATGTAAATATCTTAAAAATTATTTATTAAAAGTATCACTATCTAAATCAATAAGGAAGAAATAGTATTCATCATACATATCTTCTTCATATTCAAATTGGGTATCCCGTATCATTACTACCCTATTCTTCTCTATATTTTCTCCCTCTAAAATATCAAATCTCTCCTCTTCACTTATACCCTCATTAGTAACATCTATTATTAGTAATTCCTCCTCTGAAAAATATCTCCCTAAGGATGGTATATATGCGCTTGTATATGTTCTTAAATCTAGTTCTTTTACATATACCATTCTAAGAGATGGATTCTTCTCTGAGGTATACTTACTAACAAAAAAGTTTAATATCCCCTCCTTACGAAGCACTGTAAAAGATTCCCCTTTCTTATTTCTAACTATTCTATTAGGTAAATCCCCTCCTATTAATCTCTTCACATTATTTAATAGCCTTTCTTTACTCTCCTTTCTTAAATTGTTTTCTGTATTAAAAGAATTCTCCATTATTTATATTAACTGTTTGTATTATCTCTTCCCAAATTATCTAAAATACTTAATGCTAAGTGAGTATATGAATCATCTTCTTTAGTTAGTTGATATTCTGTTAATAGGTAGTAATCAGTCACTTCCTTACTAAAACTCTCATCCAAATATCTTTCTCTTAAAATATTTATTCTATTATCTTTCCCCTCCATATCTCTTAATGCATTAAATATACATTCATTACTTACACATCCATTTGAGAAATCAGGTACATTCTCTATACCTATCCAATTATTTCCTAAGTTTGTTGCTAACTCCTCTATACCTTCAAAGGGTAGTATTGAAGAAAACTCTTTCTCCTTTATTCTAACTAATTGGATAAATCTATCACCCTCTATTTCATAAAAAAGTCGAGATATGTATATATTTCCAAGTCCACGAAACGATTCCTCTTTAAACGGTTCAAGTAAGACACGTAAATTATAGTCAGAACCATAAGGGTAACCAAAATCATTATTCGTCCTTGATTCTTTAAGCATAAAGCCTACTCTCTTTAAATCTTTTCTAATTACTGATGGAAATTCATTCTTAAAAAGCTCTCGAAGAACATGATAGCCTATAATGGAGTCTTCTTTCTGTTCTATAGATTCCGCAAGGGAAAGAATACTGGAATTCTCAGGTGCCATATTAAATAGATATATAATATTTTAAATATGGCAGTTTCTAATTTTACTACATTAATCTATATCACTCCAAACATTTTGAACGTCATCATTCTCTTCTATCTTCTCTATAGCGTTTTCTACTCTCTCCAATTCTTTTTCGGATAACTCTTTTTTCATCTTAGGCTCTTTCACTATCTCTGCCTCTATTACTACATATCCTAATTTAGAAATCTCATCTCTAACTTTAGTAAGTACAGTATATGGAGTATATATCTCTAAACCCTCTACTCCATCTATATCAATCTCTTTAATATCATCTATACCCTCTAT
>CAYSEU010000010.1:0-18137 GCA_964430365.1 uncultured Candidatus Saccharibacteria bacterium | reverse complement strand
ATATTCTCAGCAATAGAAGGATACTCTTGCATGTATATTGAATATTCATCCTTTAGGAAAAATGAGTAATAACCGAAATATGACAAGACTGATAAAAGTAATACAGTTACACTAAAAATTATTATATTCCTCTTTTTCATAATATTGTAATATTCTAAGACCAATATTCTGTTATCATTACCTACGGTTTAAAACCCACCTCTACTTTTTGGAAATTAACCTCTGTCCCAAATATCTGACCTGCCAATACTCCATACTTAGAGTGATGATTTACTATGAATGCTGGGAATACTAATCTATCTGCTAATTTCAAATACCTCTCCAATCTTACTCCCTTTAAGGAATGTATTCCTCCACCTATAAATAATGGGTCTGATAATGTATATGATGTATTTTCTTTTTGGATTACAAATTCTCCATCAGTTAATATATATGCATTTAATTGATCATACCTTATCTGAGTATCACTGGATACATGAGCACCTGGTTGTACTATCACATCACCTTTTACAACAAATATACATGCATCTCCATTAACACTATCATTTGTAATTGGCCCATTAATTGTGAGATTCTCTGATACAAAGATTAGACCTAATCCGTTACAGTTAAATGGGATAGTAGGTGTACCTACTGTTAGACTACCTATCCTATCTAATACTCTAATAGTTTCATTTGTTATTCCCATTACAACAGGATTACTAGGATCAACAGGATCTGTTCTATATACAGGATCCCTTTCTATTGGGTCTGGTACTACTGGTTCTGGTATTATTGGTTTAACTAGCGTTACACTCTTTGCAATTAGATTGCCTGTTAGAAGTGTAGTGTCAGAATCTATATATCCTAATGGTAGAGAAGATTTCCTCTTTTCAAAAGAAGTCTTTAAGATACCGTAATAGCTTGAAATATTACCTATGTCATATGGACGAACCATATATGAGTCTACTTTGTCATATAGCGCAGATTCGTTACTCTTTAGAGGAGAAAGAGGGGAGGTTGTTAGTAAATCTCCCACTAACTCTGTTGATACATCTGCCTTAGATGGTATGAAGTTACCTAATCCAGAAAGTACTTGGTTATTCCAATATGAGAGAGCTTCTGTAGATAGAACTCTACTGTTTACATCCGTTCCCTGAGCAGAGTAGAGTAATCCACCCTGAGTTGCCATCCAGTCCCTTAAATCAAAAGGTATATAGTCTTGCTCTGTGCGATTACCTCCCTTATCAAATCCTGTTATATATAGGTATATAAGACCCTCTCGGTTATCTCCTATATAAATAGTAGCACTACCTGTACCATCTGTTCCCAAAATCTTAAATAGATAGTCATCTGTTAGATGCCCAACCTTACTACTTCCAATTTCGTGTGGTATGTATGGAGATACTATATCTAAGGTACCACCACTTGATACCGTAGTTTTAAATTCTGGTTCTAAATATTTAAAATTTTCGTCTACATATAAATTACCAACTATCCCATACAAAGAGAGATTATCCCTTACATCCCATGTAAATGTTAAACTACTTCTTCCCTCTACTTTAACATCAAAAGATACTATCTCAGGCGAATTCCTATCAACCCACCAATCCTTATTACTATCTCTCCAAGTATCAAAGAATCTGATTAATTCTGGAGCCCAATAATCACCAATCTTACTCTTAACCTCTGGGTACTCATCATAGTTATCATAAGGTGTAAAACCAAATACATCATTTCCCATCATAAAGATATTGTACATACCATCTTGTACAGGATTGTCTGTTCTAAAACTAACATTAAAATCCAATACTACTGAAGTCCCTTCCATTCTTATCCCTAATATTTCAATATTTACCATTGGTAGCCCATCTGGTCCTTTTATAGAGAATCTGTTTCCCGAATATGCTGCTTGTACCCATTTATCACCTGCACTTGACCCTACAATGCTTGGAACATATGGCTTCCAACCAGTACTATCCCTATGCATTAAAAACCCATACTGTAATCTAGATGCTGTTTTGGCCGCCTGTCCTGAATCATTGTTTAAATCTATATACTTCGGTGTAACCGGCATAGTAGCTGTATTACTAAACCATATATACATAGCTTCTATTTCTCCTGCAGTACTATCTGTATATCTACCTACCATTCGGATTGGTTCATTTACTAAATCTGGCTCTACCCCAGATCCTGTATGTGTAGTGGATACAAAGCCATATGATGTTTTTACATTGTTAGGATATATCGTTAGAGATGCTGTGGGCTGTACACTTGGCTTTTCATAGCAATCTGCATAGTGCCAATCTGTACATGTCCCTGTATCTTGACAAGAAAGAAAATCTTTAAATTTATAGAGATCATCTCCTGTATCAGCTAAAGGAGGGTTAGGACAACTTCCTAATGTACATCTATTACATACTGGCTTAGGTTTTTCATCATCATCATCGTCATCACAAAGTTCACCAGTACATGGCACCTCTATTGGGCACTCTGTAGCATTCGTAGTACAGCAATCTTGTGGACAGGCAGAGCCCATTTTCTTAGAATCCCAAGTGGAACAACCATAACAGCATCCATCAAACCAAAAACCGTCGGAGACTCCTCCACAACAACTTGCTAATATTGTACTTGTAGAAAGAAACATGAAAGAAAAAAATACAATTAGTAAAACTACTTTCTTAATAAATGAGTTATTTCCCATAACTTAGTTTGTCCAAAAGATTAATAAAATAGTAAGAGTCGGTCATATTTGCATAAGAACCAACTACAACTCCCATATCTTCTACAACTTCCTCTTCTCTAAACACAAAATAACCATACTCCTCTAGTAACACCCCTTCCTTTCCCCCTGTTTGTGATAAACCTAATTTTCTTAGATTCTCATATGATGGCATTTTTACAGCTCCTGGGCTTTCAAAATAATTTTTAAAGAAAATGTCTTGAATAATTAGATTTGCAATATTTGGATAGTTTCTACTTAACGCATCAGCACAAATTAATCTCTCCGAAATACTTAAAGAGCAATATCTATCTCTAAGATTCCCTTCGCATAATGAATTAAACTCTGGTAAATTCGAAACTAATACGGAAGATTTTTGTAAGTACAAAGAATCTTTAAAAAAGAGATTCATATCTTCAGAATTCTTTAAAACAAAACATTGCTCAATTAATTCTGTATCATTTTGTTGTAGCTTCTCAGCTTTATTATAATAGGAAACAATATCATTTTTTGAGTAAGTTGAAGTTTTAAGATCTAAGAGTTCAACAAGCCTATTAAAATAAATCATTTCTGAGGGCATATATAATAGATAGGCTTTATCAATTCCTGAGGTTCCATACTGAATATATACTTTATAATCATCCTCATATAATTTCATTTCTCTTTCTAAGTCTCTCTTACAGCTTTCATAAGCACTCTTTTTAATATTCTCACACGTAGTATTTTTACAACTTTCTAAGTTTGAAACTAACTCATATGATCTTTGACAGCTTAAAAATGATTTATCTAAATCATCATCCTCCCTTACATAAGAGAGTAGTTCATTTATGTATCTTTGGAAATCTATTTCACTGTATTCTTCATAATTTTTTGCGTCTATCATTGCAATAGTGGAAAGAGCCAAAAACAAAGAAGAATTTGTTCTAAAATTAGGATTTAGCCTATCCATAAAAACACCATTATATTGATATGTTCCATCTGGATTAGCGAGTTGATAAGATTGAAGCTTCAAATTATCATAATCAAAATATCCATACTCATCTGTTATATAGAAATTAGTCATAGACCTAATTAAACTGTTATAATCATAGCTCTGTAGAAATACTAACTTCTCAGCAGAATCTTTTTTGTCTGATTCAATTGACCAAGAAGTTAACTCTCTCTTTATAATACAATTCCCTCTCCTACAGGGATTATCGATATTAAATAACTCAGAGTAAGCTCTTTTAAGTGTACATTTCGAAAATTCCACAAAATATTTGAAGTCTTTATCTATTCTATAGTGTAAAGAGATAAGCAGAGAATCATTCCATTCTATTTGAGCGAAATCGTACTTACCAAGATCTTTCGATAACGTATATTCAAACCTCGCCTCGTCTCGAGTTTCATAATAATCCCTATAATTAAGTGGAAGACCAGTTAAAACATATTCTTCCTCTCTCTCAGAATACTGCTCAACAATTATTGGAAACATATATATTAAGATTTTTCCATCTTGAAGAGGGAAATCGCTCTTTACTTTAGTTGCAAGAGTATTATCCTCCAAGTCTATTAACATACCAACATACGGTCTATCACTTCTCATTGAGAAATATGAGAATCCCAACCATCCAAGAAGAAAGAATAGGACAAGAGAACTAATAATTAGACCTATTAATTTAATAGTTCCTTTCTTTATTCTTAATTTCTCCACTTTAAAACTATATTAAATTTAGCAGTTTTTAACCTATGAACTTGTCTAATTCTTTTACTAACCCTTCGTAATCTAAATCCGTTTTAACTAAGTATGATGTAGCACCAATATTGAATGCTTCTTTTACTACTGATTCACTAGTCATATTGGTTAGGATAATGATAGGCATAGTACCGTATTTTTCCTCATTGTTTTTAATAGTTTTTAACACCTCTAAACCATCTACACCAGGCATCATTAGATCTAGAAGTACAATATCTATCTGATCTAAATTATTAGCAAGTAAGTCTAGACCTTGATATCCATCTGCAGCCTTCATAGCTACATAGCCTGCAGATTCTACTAACTCTGCATATGAATCTAAAAGAGATTTCTCATCTTCTACTATTAATATTTTCTTTGTATTAGCCATAACGAGAATAAATTTAATTTAATTTGGTTCTAAAACACCCACAGCATTATAAATGGTGTAATCAAACATAGCATGGTAACCTAAGTTTTTTACATTTGGAATAACTACTTCCCCAGCTCTTCTTACACCCTCACATGTAACATCTGCCGTCACTTTATAGTTATAAAGCTTTGTACTTGCACATGAGTCTGCCTGAGTTGATATACCTAACTTACCATATATTGGTAATACTCTAATTTCATAAAGGGAATATGTAACTCCTCCTGCTACCTTTGTTTCAGCCATATCTATCTGCAGAGTATTAGCTTCTGGACTGTTTGAGGCAAGGAAATAGGGGAGCTCAATAGAGGTTTTGGGTGCGATAGGGGCATCACAGTTTTCACTTGTAGAGTAGCAGTAAAGTCTCATATCATCCTCTTCATAAGGTTTAACATTACCACTTACATCCATATATACCCTCTTAACTGTAAAAAGTTCTTCCCCAGTACCTACACTCTTAAAACCTAAGGTTAGCATACACCCTGCAGGTAAACCTAAATTACCTACCTTTAATGCCATTACCTCACCTACATCGTAATCTTTATAATCTTCTATATCTGCATACTCAACAGTAATTGTCATATCAGAGTTTTGTGATGTAGGAGTATTCTCACACCAATCAGAGATTTGATTACTAATACCTGGATCAATAGAGTCTCCAAATAGGGCATCATACTCACTTAAACTACTAAATGAACAAGATCCTGAAGAAAGACAGGTATCAAAATTTTCTTGTGTAGAAGCTAAATCGCTAGTAATTACTAAATCTAAAAGAGTATCTACCTGTGCCATAGCTCTTGTAGACTCTTTATTTTCCACAAGAGATCCTCTATTCTTTATCATTCTAGAGTAAAGAGATGCTCCAATAACGGTAGCTACAACCAGTACTACCATAATAATCGCAATTGCTTGCCCTGAATATGTTTTCTTTTTATTCATCTCCATATATTAAATTAACAATTAATTAATACCATGTCAAAGCTTGCGTAGATACTACCGCTTGCCTTGTTACATCACGATTTATAGGGAAAGTATCTCCCACTGGCCAGTAGAGTGGGCGAAGGGTTGAATTAATCAAAAACATCCTATTCTCCTTATCTCCCATTACTATATAATCCAAAGAAAAACCACTTACATCTATCATAAAGGAGTGCATAGGAGTAACAATAGCATCTTCACCAAAGCATAGGCTATGATCACCCTGCATATCATCTTCATATACTGTTCTTACAATATATCCGTATCCACTTGAGTCTTCAAAATATCCTATACATGTCCAATCATTGTATCCATACAATTTCATATGTATTTCGTTACCTTGAACTGCTACATCTCCTAACTTACCATCTGCGTATGTACTACCAAGGTCTACAGAAGAAATTATTCCTAACTGTCCATCATTTTCTCCAAGAGTTCGTACACCAGAAGAATTAAACATATATATATCTCCTAATTCAGAATTTGTTAAAGCTCTACTAACAAAATCCATTATATATGACATATTAGCTCTAGCTGTATTCTTACTATTAGTAGTATTAGAAACCTTTATAACGGTATTTAGAGTAGTAGCTACAAGTAGCATGATAACAGTTAAAATCATAGTAGTTAGTAATAGCTCTATTAAACTAAACCCTTTATATTTTTTATAATTCTTTCTCATAATACTATTATTGAATAATATTCATAATCTTTAACATCTCTATTATTAGTAACCTTACCCTCAACCCTGTTTGAACCAGTAATAATCTTAACAAGCATCTTTGACATATCCGATGCACTTGGAGCCTGTTCTACACACATTATTCTAAAAAATTCAGGATTATCATCATCCTCTCCTAATATTACCGAGGAAGAGGAGTATACATCCCTATCTGTTTCTTGATAACTTGTAGTTGTATCAATGGTAACCTCACCAGTATCTACATCTGTTAAGAAACCATAGCATTGACCCATATTAAGATATTCATAGAAGATATTCTCATCTTCTTCATTAAGGAAAGCTTGTTTAATTGCAATGTCTTGCAGTATTACAGCTGTCGAGACTGCATGTTGAGCAATATTATCTTGCATATCTAATCTTCTTAACTCTGAAATAGCTTCGGCCGATATTCCCATTAATACAACAGCAACAACACCAGATACACTTAAAGCAATCAATGCTTCTACAAATCCTAATCCCTTATATACTTTTTTTAATGTTTTCTCTTTCATTAATCTCTGTATGAACTAATATCGTCAAATATCCCAAACCTATGATATATCTTCCCATCAACTGTAATAGTGTTGGGATCTCCATCTTGGGCTAAATCTTCATTACTGTATACATGATGTACGATAGCCCCAGAGGATGGATATATTGAGAGAACGTCAAACTTAGTACTACCTCTTCTTGTAATTAATATATCCAATACATTTTTACCATCATATGTAAGAACACCTCCAGAAGAAGAGTAGTTTACGGGACGACCAGCAGAATCATATAGAAAGGCCTTACCTGTTACAGCTTCAAATACTAAATATTGGATAGGGTACTCCCCATTATAACCCAGCAAGGAAATCTCTCCAGCATCTACAAACCTATCTACAGCCTCTCCTTTAAATTCTACCAAGGAGGTAGTACCTGGTACACATGAGGTAGTATACGACTCTGTACCTACAGGCATATATCCATTAACAAAGGGAGCTACATATGTCACACCCATTACTTCAGGTCCAATAGGAGTTATCACAGTAGGTGGATCTTTATCAACAAGGCCACCCTCATCGATGGGATCTACAATATCTATTTGGTTTACTGGGTCTACAGGATCTATCATATATCCATCATCTATAGGGAGAGAACCCTCTGGTAATTCTTTAATAGTATCCCCTATATCTGCAGAAGGATCCCATCCTAGAAGTTTTGACCTAGTTATTGTATTACCAAAATCTGTAAATGGAGAACACCATTTAATCATACTGTATGTACCACCCTGTGTAGTCATCCCTCCAAAGTCTATACCAACACCATATAACCAATTATCTCCAACACCCCTTTTTACAAGAGTAGCCTGTTCCTGTGCTAGTAGTATATCTTGTTTAATAATCTCAACATTCTCCCTAACAAACATCGTTTCTCTAAATCCTACAAAACCACCTACACCAAAAGATCCAAAAATAATAAGAATTGCCATCACTAACAACATCTCTAACAGAGAGTACGCATTAATTCTTGATTTCCTTTTTATCATGGACAGTCCCAAATAAGTAATAATATAATTTAACAGAAAATTTTTAACTACTCAATACTAAATCATATCTCCTTACTATATATATTAAAAATAGTAAATCTTTTCTATTAATTCAACAATATACTCATTAAAAAAAAGAAGGGCCGTAAGTGATACAAACATAAAGGGGAGTAGGGGAATAGAACTCTTTAAGGTAATCTTCTTTAAATAGACTAATATTAGGGAGTATATGCTTGAGAGTATTAGGAATATATAGATGAATCCTACATAAAGGGGTAAAGATAATACAATAGATAACCCTATTAATACTAATATATCCCCTATACCAAACGGTTTTTTAAATAATTTGCCCAATATGAATGCTAGTAATGAAATAATTAAACCAACGAGTATTCCATTCTCAGGAATACCTTTTTGTAATATAACCAGAGTAAAGAAATATATTACTAATATACCTAAATATACATCTACTAATATAGCTGGAACACTCTTATACAATCTATCAAAGTAGGAAAAAGCGAAAAAGAATAGTATTACAATGTATAGAATAGGGGATAGGGAGTAGAAATAGATACTAGCAAAACTAACACCTAACATTAACTCAGAGAGAGGGTAATACGCCGGTACCTTATATCCACATTTAGAACATTTGCCCCTAAAAAGAAAAAAAGATATTACTGGTATTAGTTCATATGTCTTTAATTGTTTATTACACTTCTCACAGTGAGAGCCTTTTATAAAGATATCTGGGTATTTATATCCATTATCTATTCTATATAGTAGAGCATTTAAAAAGCTTGCTGATACTAACCCTATTAGAAATAAGATAAATGTAAAATATATATGCATATAGATAATTATATATACTTTTAATAAAATAAAAACCCCCTCGAGATTGAGGGGGTTTGATTACAAAATATATTTGAATTAAGATCCAGTAACTACAGCTCCAAATGCAGGATCTGTTGTTGAATCACCATTATCCCAAGGTTGCTTAAATAACCACCCTGTCGTACCTGCTGGCCACGCTTCTGTCGTTCCTGTTGAATTCTCGACATCTTTTTCATTAATCAAGGGTGCCCCATCTGCACCAAATCCGTTACCCGTACAGTAATAACCTCTACCATCAACATCATCAAATCCACCAAGAGATACACATACTAATGCAGCCCTAGTATCGGTCCAATAGTAATATGTTGCATCTGTACCACCTCTGAATTCTCCAATAGATAGGTACTCATTTAAAATACCCCCGTCTGCTAGAGCATCTGCCCAACCATTCGTGAGACCCTCTAGGGTTGGATATTCTCTCTCATCTGTTAGATATGATTGTACTGCTGTAAATAACTGGTCAGCAGCATTCTGATGTGCCACATCATTTGCCCTTTGTATAGCAAATCTTCCTGCAGCAATACCTACCGCCATAAGGATAATAATGATACCCATTACGATAAGCATTTCTACTAGGGTGAAACCTGAATATTTTCTATTCATTCCCATATAAAAATAAATAATTTAATTTATATATAAAAATTACACAATAACACTTACAATGTCAATTATCATACCCATTACCTCTGAAAGTTGGAACATAGGCATGTAAATTGCTAATGAGATAAATGCAATTACTAAACCCATCACAATAAGAAAAAGTGGTTCTAGAGTTGCTGACATATTTGCGGTAGCTACATCTACCTCATCTTTGTAGTACTCTGCTACCTTTGCTAATACATTATCTAACTCTCCTGTTTCTTCTCCAACAGCAATCATACTACTTACTAAAAGAGGGTAGTATTCACTTCTAGCTATTGGGATAGCTAAGGAGCCTCCTTTTTCAACCTCATCTCTAGAAGCTAGTATTACCTCTTTAAACATTTCATTGCTTAGAGACATAGCAGAGAGCTCTAAAGCCCTCATAATAGACAGACCACTTGAAAGAAGCAATCCTAAAAGTCTAGTAAACTGAGCTAGCTGCATCTTACTTATCATCATCCCTAGGATAGGAATCTTAAGAAGTATCTTATCTCTATTTCTTTTACCCTTAGGAGTATCTATCCATACCTTATATCCAATTATTAACGAAAGTATAACTATTAGTAGGGCCCACCAGAATTTGACAAAGAAAGAACTCATATCTATAAGGAATTGAGTAATCCCTGGTAACTCTGCACCAAACTCTCCATAAATATCTTTCATAGAGGGTACAAGCACAAACATCATAAGAAGTACAACACCTGCAATAACAACAAGTAATATCATAGGGTACGTTAATGCAGACCTTAACTTATCCCCTAACTTCTTACTTTCTTCTAACTCAACAGCTAATTTATTAAGTATTACATCTAAATTACCACTTGATTCTCCAGCTTCGATAAGGTTAATGGTAATCTCATCAAATACCTCATCAGCTCTCCTAAAAGATTCTGCCAACGATTTTCCAGACTCTACAGAACTTTTTACCTGTGATATAACTTTCTTAAACATAGGATTACCAACTTGTTGTTCCATAATTTGTAATCCCCTTGTAAGTGGAAGTCCTGCCCCAACCATAGTAGCAAGCTGTCTCATAAAGACAACTTTCTCTTTCATTGGTATACCTCCAATATTTATCTGACCAAGCTCTTCAAGGTCAATTGCCATCTGTTCTTTAATACTCACTACTACCAATCCTCTATCTTGTAATATCTCAGCCATTGCTTGAGGATCTCTTGCCTCAAGCTTTCCTTTTACTTCTTTACCTTTGCTATCTCTAGCCGAATATGTATATTTTGGCATTTTTAACTCTTAAGTAATCTTAATACTTCCTCAGGAAATACAGCATACTCCTGAGCTTTTTGAACAGAAATAACTCCTTCTCTAACAAGAGCGACCAAGGATTTCTCTAAAGGTACCATCCCTATGTCAGAGCTAGTTCTAATTACATTATCTATTTGATGTGTCTTAGCCTCTCTAATTAGGTTTCTAATAGCTGGATTAGCAATCATAATTTCTGTTACTGCTCTTCTCCCTCCTTTGTCTAAAGGTATTAATCTCTGAGCTACAATAGCTTCTAAGATATTTGATAGCTGTAATCTAATCTGTGCTTGTTGATTTTCAGGAAATACATCTATAATTCTATCTACTGTTTGTGCTGCACTATTAGTATGTAGTGTAGCAAATACCAAGTGACCTGTTTCAGCTAATGTAATAGCTGAAGCTATTGTTTCATAATCTCTCATCTCACCAACAAGTATTACATCAGGATCCTGTCTTAATGCACTTCTAAGTGCAATTGGCCACGAATGAGTATCTTCATTCATCTCTCTTTGGTCTATTAAAGATTTTTTCCCATCAAATACATACTCAATTGGGTCTTCAATAGTAATTATATGTGTAAACCTAGATTGATTTATCTCTTCCAATATAGCCGCAAGAGTCGTACTCTTACCGTGTCCTGTGGGCCCTGTTATTAGTATAAAGCCCTGTTTAAGTTGTGCAAACTGATGATATATGGATGGGAGCATTAACTCATCTATAGATCTAATCTTAGAAGGTATCAACCTAAATGCTGCAGCTAGATTTCTCATTGTATGATATACATTGATTCTAAACCTTCCTGTATATTCACTCTCATGGAAGTGTGCAAAGTCTATCTCTTTATTTACCTCAAGTAACTCTTTCTTCTCATCGGAAAGAAGAGGAAGTATTAACTCCTCTGCTTCTTCAGGGGTGATAATGCTATCACTTACCTCTCTTAATTCTCCATCTATTCTCACTATTGGTGGATATCCTACAGTAAGGTGTAAGTCCGAAGCGTTATGCTGTATTGCATATTTAAGTAATTCATCTATTTTTAGAGTACCTACTTTAGGTATAATAGGAGCTTGCTCTTCTAAAACTATTGGCTTAGCGAGATTTTCTTCCTTTGGTTCTCTCTTCAATGCTTTAGGTATTTTCTCTCCTGGAATAATATCTTGTAATTTGTTCTCTACAACACCTTTTAATTCTGGTTCTGGTTTATTTAAATCATTAGGATCATTAATAGGGGTAGCTTCTTGAATATTTGTAAGATTAGCAACAGGTTGTTGTGGAACTGGAGTTGGAGATACCGATTCTATAGATTGAATAAGTTGTTGCGCAGCCACATCATCTTTAATATCTTGCGTTGGTATAGGATTGGATACCGCAGATCCTTCTATTGTTGGAGAGGGTATAACGGGAGCTTGAGAAACATCTGCTGGAGTAGGGGATACTGGTATTCCCGCCAAAGCATCTACAACATTAGATTCGTTTTCTGGAGCAGGAGTATTCATAGCCTGTATCTGAGATGCCAAATCCTGAAGTATTTTCTCTTCTGAAGCTGGTGTTGATGTAGAGGGAGTAGTTGAAGTATCTCCACTTGTGGTAGCTAAATTTCCATTACTCTGTGTTAAATCAGGGTATTGGATTGTACCATTCTGGGCAGTATTGTTATCCATTATTTACCATTATATCCTAAAATTATTCTTTAGACACTCTGAGTACTTCCTCTATACTTGTTAAACCTTCAAGTACTTTCAGATACCCATCCTGTATCATTGTAATCATCCCATTCTCCTTACCTGCCTGCTCTATATCTTGAGACGTAACACTCTCCATAATCATTCTACTAATTTTTTCATTTATGTCCAATACCTCAAAAATTCCTACTCTTCCGGAATACCCTAAACCTCCACACCTGTCACATCCTACTCCCTTGTATATATATATTATTGGCTTCCCATCCGGTCCTATTTCGGGTTCCCTTAATGCTGCAGACCCTTCCTCTCCTCTTTGTTTCTTTCCTGCTATAACTTTCTTGGTATATTGAATAATATCAAAGTTTTTAATACTAGATAAAGACTTAGTCAACGTCTCTATAGCTTCAGGTGGGGCTGGTACGGCCTCCATACAGTATGTACATATTCTTCTTGGTAATCTTTGTGCAGCAATTACCCTTAATGTTGAAGCAAGTAAGTATGACTCTATACCCATATCTAGTAATCTTGGGATAGCAGCAGGTGCACTGTTAGTGTGTAGAGTAGAGAGTACTAAGTGCCCAGTAAGAGAAGCTTGTACAGCCAATTGAGCAGTTTCTTCATCTCTAATCTCTCCAACCATTACGATATCAGGGTCTTGTCGCAGTACAGACCTAAGTCCATTTGCAAATGTTAATCCTACATCAGGATTTATTTGTACCTGAGTTACTCCTGGAATTCTAATTTCAACTGGGTTCTCTAATGAAATTATATTAACCCCTGGGTCATTAATTTTAATAAGGGAGGATGCTAAAGTTCTGGTTTTACCACTACCAGTTGGCCCTGTTACAAGTACAATACCGTTAGTAACACTAAGTGCATCTAAAAATATTTTGTATGCATTACCTCTTAAACCCGTAGTCTCTAAAGTAATACCCGAGGTATCTGATTCAAGTAAACGCATTACTACCTTCTCACCATAAATATTTGGCATTACAGAGACACGGATATCTACCTTGTTGTTCTTAATCTTAACTTGAAACCTTCCATCTTGAGGTACTCTCTTTTCATCTATTTTTAGGTTAGACATAATTTTTAGACGAGATACAACGGCTGGTGCTAAGGTCTTTGGTAGGGAGAGTCTCTCTGTCATAATACCGTGGATTCTAAATCTGACTCTTAGCCTAGTTTCCATAGGCTCTACATGGATATCGGAACTTTTAGAAATAACTGCGTATTGCATAATGGAGTTAACAATTCTAGCCACTGGAGCATTCTTTAAATCAATACTGTCTATTAAGCTAGGATCTTCACTAATCTCTTGTACAGGCACATCTACATCCTCCAAAGCCTCGGTAACCTCAGTACTCATAACATCACCCATCCTTCTCTCTAATACATGGTTAATACTTTCCTCTGTGGTTATATATACAATCAATCTTGTATTAGGAGGATATCTTCTTTGAAGAGCCTGTGTCGCTTGAACATCAAATGGGTCAAGCATAGCTAACTTAACAGATGTATTATCTCTTTCAAAAGGTACCACCTTGTACTTCTTAAGGTTATCAATCGGTACCTCAGCAATAATGCTATCTGATATGGATACCTCTTTCAAATCTATATATGGGATACTAAAGAGAACAGATTTACCCTTAGCAATATCTACTTCAGTAGCAAGCCCCATTTCTCTAATGATGGTTTCTTCACTTTTAGGAGAACGCGTTCTCTCTACTTGTACTTTAGTAGCATCTATCTCATTAATTATCCCCTGTTTTTGTAGATATGTGAGCAGTGTTTCTTGGGCCACAACAAAAAGGCAGTTAAACAATTTACTCCATATGATAGCAGTAGAAGAGAGTGTGTCATAGACCTATAACTATGATATCCTTATCTACCTCTGTAATATCGTATCTTTCGATATATATCTAAAAGCCTAACTAAGAAATATTTCTTCCTATCATATGCATAATCCATTGTTCTTTGGTACTTAACAAGATACCCCCCAAAGCCTCTCTTGAAGTTAGAATACCCATATCGAGGATTAGAGGGAACATATTTCTCATCAGGTAGTACCTCCCAAGAGTTAAATTTCTCAAAACCTTCCCTTTGTGCTTGTAACATACATTCCCATCTAAGTAGCATTGCTCCTCTAATTTTCTTTTGCATACCCGTTTGACAGCTATATAAGCATGATACTTCATTACCGTAGAAAGAGAGTATTAACATTGCAACAGGCTCTCTTTCATACTCTGCCATAGCTAAACGAATCTCACCCTTCTCACCTAAATATCTTAACTGTTTAAGGTAGTAATCAGCATCATTAATTACAAAATCTTTTACATCTGCACTGTTATGAAGGTAGTGAGTAAACAGTTTCCAATCTGGTAACTCTTTAGAAAATCTTACAGTAACCCCAGATCTTCTTGCCTTACGAATATATGTAGGGTAATTCTTTCCCATACCATTTTCTTTACACCAACCCATTAATTCCTCTTCTGTATTACCCTTTAAATCAGTAAACCATGGAGTCTCAGGTTGTACATAGTTAATACATTTCTTAAAATCCAAAGAGAGAGGTATACGTGATATCTCCTCTTTCTCTTCAATACTTGGATCTATCTTTAAAAAGAGATACTCTTTACCCTCAAAATATTTCTTTAAAGAATTTAATACTTGGGTATATAGGCTGGAGTTTAACTCTTTAAGAATGGGACCTCTAGAGCAGTAAATATATTTTCCAAAGGTCTGAGATATTTCATAGCATATAGCTACAGCAACAAGTTGCTCACCATTATAGAAACCTAATCTAAATGTTTTTCTTCCTAAACCTTCCTGCTGATACATACTCCAATTCCAAGATTGCATAAAATTTGAAGTAGGGGATTGTTTAACAAAAGTATCTAAAATATCTCCTTGTAACAGCTCTTTTACCACTAATTCCATTAATATTTTCAATCAAATTACATCGAATATATGGTAAAATGTACCATAATGACATACTTAATTGTAGGGAATAATGAGAAAAATATAAAGGAGGGAGTAAAGATTCTTCTAAATAGACTGTGGGAAAGGGATATAAATGAAGATATCTTTAATGGTAAAAATCCAGATATTCATACTCTAGTAAGTAATAACGTAAAGAGTATTGGTATAGAGGATGTAAAGGAGTTTCAGAAAGAGATGATGTATACCCCTTTTAAAGAGAAAGCTCAGGTAGGGATAATATTTAATTCAGAAAAATTGACTCCACAGGCACAAAACTCCCTACTAAAAACATTAGAAGAGAGTACTGATACCAATGCATATCTTCTTACCACTAGTAATGAGAAGAATTTACTACCGACTGTCCTTTCTAGATGTTTTAAGATATATACAAAAGATGAAAGAGAAGTAGAATTAGAGTATGATAATATATTTGAGCTTGACCTTTTGCAAGCTTTTGAGAGAATAGAGGATATTTCAAAAGAGAGAGAGGACACATTACTCTTGCTTAGAAACTTGGAATTACATCTTCAGAGGGGTTTAGAGGGTAAGATAGGGGAAGGAGTAGATGTTAAAAAGATTTATAATGATATTGGTAAAGTTACAAATGCTAAGAAAAAAGTAGAAGCCAATGGTAATAGGAGATTAGTGCTTGAGAGCCTTTATCTTGATTTAACAAGATAACTTAGCTCTTAACATTTCCCCCTATAATATATAGAATATACCTGGACTTTGAATAGAACATATTACAGACTAATTTAAAGATGAGACATAATGGTTAAGAATAAAAGTGAATACGGTGCATCCAATATTCAAGTTTTACAAGGGCTAGAGGCAGTAAGAAAGAGACCTGCTATGTACATTGGCTCTACAGATAGGGAGGGGTTACACCATATTTTTACAGAGATATTAGATAACTCAGTAGATGAAGCTATAGCAGGATACTGTGATAGGATATGGGTAAATTTGTATAAGGATGGCTCTATCTCTATTAAAGATAACGGTAGAGGTATTCCTGTTGAAATACACGCTCAAACAAAGGTATCTACTCTTGAAACAGTAATGACTAATCTTCATGCAGGAGGTAAATTTGAAGAGGGTGCATATAAAGTGTCTGGTGGTTTACACGGTGTAGGTATGAAATGTACAAATGCTTTATCAGAGTGGATGGTAACTACCGTTGTAAGAGATAAAGAGAAGTACCAACAGGAATATAGGAGGGGAATTCCACAATATCCTGTAAAAAAGGTAGGAAATACAAGAGAGCACAATGGTACAGAGCATAGGTTTATGCCAGATGATGAGATATTTACAGAAACGAACTTTGATTTTAAAGAGATTGTTAAAAAATGTAGACAACATGCATACTTAACAGCCGGGTTAAAGATATCAATTACGGATGAAAGAGTAGAGACAGGTAAGCCTCCTAAGATATTTGATCTTTATTTTGAAGACGGTATTAAGTCCTACGTTCTCTTTATGAACATAGATGAGAAATTAATCAACCCTATCCCTTTCTATACTAGAAAAGAACAAGATGGAATAGTTGTTGAAACAGCCATACAGTATACAAACAGTATGGATGAGAATGTAAAATGCTATACCAACAATATCATAAATCCAGAGGGTGGTACACATCTTTCAGGATTCAGAACAGCTCTTACTAGTGCTATTAATACATATGCTCAAAAATCTGAATTACTTAAGGGATTAACTACAACATTAAATGGAGATGATGTAAGAGAGGGTTTAACAGCAGTAATTTCTGTTAAGGTTGCTAATCCTCAATTTGAAGGACAGACTAAGATTAAGTTAAATAATCCTGAAGTAAAAAATGCTGTAGCTAAGGTAATTAGAGATGAATTACTAATCTACTTTGATGAACATCCTAAAGAGGCAAAAGCTATCATAGATAAAGCTATACTTTCTTACAAAGCTAAAGCAGCAGCTAAAGCCGCTAGAGATGCCGTAATTAGAAAGAGTGCACTAGAGAGTACAACATTACCTGGTAAACTAGCAGATTGTATTAGTAATAACCCAGCTGAATCAGAACTTTACATTGTTGAGGGAGAGAGTGCCGGTGGCTGTTTTTCTGGTGATACCAAGGTTGCACTTCTTGATGGAAGATCTCTTAGTTTCCTAGAATTGATTAGAGAACAAAATGAAGGTAAGCAAAATTACTGTTACAGCATATCTTCTAAAAAAGAGATTGTTGTATCAAAAATTTTGAATGTAAGAGAAACTAAAACAAATACCCCTGTTATTAAAATAACCTTAGATAATGGTGAGCAGATTGTATGTACTCCTGACCACAAATTTATGCTAAGAGATGGCTCTTTCAAAGAAGCCAAAAACCTCTTGCAGACAGACTCATTAATGCCCCTTAACAAGAAATTGTCTAAAAGAGAGGGAAGAATAACAATAGAGGGGTATGAGATGGTCTTGAATCCTTCTAATTCTAAATGGGTATTTACTCATATCCTCTCAGATCGATACAACCTTAAAAACAGCATATATCCTGAAATTACTGGTACATATAAACATCATATGGATTTTAACAAACTTAATAACAATCCTAATAATATAATTAGGTTAAGTAAAAGAC
>CAYSEU010000009.1:0-18813 GCA_964430365.1 uncultured Candidatus Saccharibacteria bacterium | reverse complement strand
CCATACCTTGATAATTCTAGAATAAAGGAAATTCTTTCCGTTAATGAATTCCAAAACATAAATGACTTTTTACAGCCCTTTCTATGAATTTAACAGACCTTTTCTTTAAAAAAACAAATATTAAGCAAGAATATAATCCTTCCTTTAGTATAAATGGTAAATATCCTCAAGAATGGTTAGAAATTCACTACAAAGAATATCCCAGATTTGAATCATTTCCTCTAACGAAATATAAAGAAAAGAATAGCTTAGAAAAGGTAATTACTAATAGAAGAAGCTTTAGAAATTACAATAAAGATTATAAAATTAAAATTACACAACTATCAAGGATTCTTTTTTTTGTAAATTATGTAAGAAATAAAGATGGAGACTCCACTAATTCTAGACGATCATATCCCTCTGCTGGAGCAAGATATCCATTAGAGATGTATACTGTTGTGTTTAATAGTAAAGATATAAAACTAGGCTTATATCACTACAATGTATATTCGCACTCTTTAGAATTAATATTTCAAGAAGATTCGAAGACCTTTTTCAAGGATATTTGTAATTGCGAGTGGATAGAGAATGCTTCTTGTTTAATAATTCTTACATGTATTCCAGAAAGAACTACAATAAAGTATTTTAATAGGGGATTAAGATACATTCTTTTTGAAGTAGGTCATATAACCCAAAATCTGATGCTTCTAGCAGAAACTTTAGGGCTAAAAACATGCGCCATTGGAGGATTTGATGACAAAAAGTTATCTAAGTATTTGAAGATTGATAAAACAAATGAGAAACCCTTGTATATTATATCTCTAGGAAAATGATCTTGAATATACCGAAAATAGAACAAGTAGACAATGAATGTGGCCCTGCTTCTGTAGCTCAAGTCTTATCGTACTTCGATATCCCCTTTCAGATGGAGGATATCATAGATTATTCTTCTAATTCATACAAATTTCGAGATTGGGATTATTTACTGGCACAGTACCTAAATAACAGAGGTGTTGAAACAGAAATAGTCACATTTCAAAGTAATATTTACGATCCCAGTTGGAGTAATTTAAAAGGAAATTCTCTTATTGAGAAGCTTAAACAAGAATTAGATTTCTTCTATAGTGATTCTCCGAGATTAGAGAATAAAGGGTTTTTAGCTTGGCACAATCTTGGTCCAGAGATTTCTGAGGTTGAAGAGGCTATTAAGTATCTTGATGGAGGAGGAAAAATTTCTATTAAACCCCTATCTGCAACTGATATTACAGCTGAGATTAGGAGAGGGAATCCTATTATATGCGCATATGATGCAATACTCTTACATAATATGAAGAGAGGATTTATGGGGAAACCAGATGATATAAAGGGCGTTCCAATGGGACATGTAGCAGTAATAAGTGGGTTTACTGGCAAAGATTTTGTTCTTGTGGATCCTTCTTATTGGTATAAAAAGGAGGAATCATACCATGTTAACAAAGATCGTCTAATTAATAGTATAATGACAAGAAATTCTCAATATATAGTTTGTAAAAAAATTCACTAAATGGTAGAAATGGAAAAAGAAAGTGGAGAACAAATAGGATTAGATATATCAGAACTTTACAGAGGAGATAAGCTCTTATTAAATGATGTTAATCTATCTATATCTGACGGCGAAAAGATTGCAATTATTGGAAGAAATGGTAGTGGAAAATCTACCTTGTTAGAAACAATATACTGCAAAGGGAGAAACCTCCCTTTTGATGATACCATAGATCTCGACGGAGATATTTCTATACAAAAAGATGTCTCCGTGGGATTTTTACCTCAAGATTTAAGAGTAGAATTCAATGGAACATCTAGAGAATTCATAGATAATCAAATAGGAGAAAAAGCTGAAATATATAATAGATACCAACTTCTTACAGAATTACTTGTGGATGAACAAAAGTACAATGAAGAATATGGAGACCTTCTTTCTAAAATGGACTCTTTTTCTTTGTGGACATATCTGGATGATTTAAAAATCGTTTTAAATGGACTTAAAATACCAACTAAGTTTCTTAATAGACCTGTAAAATCTCTAAGTGGTGGAGAAGCCACAAAAATTGCTTTGGCAAGCCTCCTAATTCAAAATCCTGATGTAATACTTCTTGATGAACCAACAAATAACTTAGATGTAGATAATATCCGTTTCCTCGAAGAATGGTTTAAGAAGACCTCTAACACATTAATTGTTGTATCACATGATAGAAGATTCTTAGATACTGTAATAGGAACCATTTGGGAGATAGATGAAGAAAGCAAAAATATATACAGATATGGAGGTAATTACTCCTTCTATGAAGATGAGAAAAATAAACAAATGGAAGGACGAATAAGAATGTTTGAGGATCAACAGAAGACTCGTAGCCGATTGGAGAAAGATATTGATAGATTAAGAGAACAATCTAACAGATTTGAAAATATCTCAAATAATGATTTCTATAGAGCAAAAGGGGCCAAAGTTGCCAAAACAGCTAAAAGCAGGGAAAATAGGATACAAAAACAGTTGAGCCAATTGGAAAGACCCAAGAGACCAAAACTTCCCCAATTTATTATTAGGGAAAGTAATAAATTAGATGGAAATATTATTGATATTAAGAATCTAACATTTGGATATAATAAAACTCTCTTTGAGAATTTAAACATAAAAATAAACGCTAATGAGAAAGTATCAATTTCTGGATCCAATGGCATTGGTAAATCTACTCTCTTAAAAATCATGCTGAAAGAGATATCTACAAAAGAAACATACCTTAGGGAAGACGCCAAAGTAGCATATATGCCACAAACAATAATCCCAAAAGATAGAGACCAGGATATTATATCTTATATGAGAGATATAGCTATTCTACCAGAACAAGAACTCATAGATATCTTAGGTAAGATTCTTTTTACAAATCCTTCCACTCTAAAAGTAGGTGATTTTAGTATAGGAGAACTTAAAAGGATACAACTAGCAATGATTTTCGCAACTGGACCAAATCTCTTGGTATTGGACGAACCTACCAACCATTTAGATATATATACATTAAATATGCTCGAAAGAGCTCTCAAAAATTACAAAAACACCCTTATAATCGTTTCACACGATAGAGAATTCTTAAAAAGAATAGGGATAAGTGAAAACATACAACTTTAGCCCTGTGAATATCTTGTTACCGAGCCCTTTCAATGACAAATGTGCTTTCTTAATTTGAAGTCCTTAAAAAGATGTCTCCTTTAAAATATAATGGTAATGAGTATGCATCATGGTATCCAAAATCTCCCAAAAACAATAGTATAAACTTCAATCATAGAAATGAGGATAAAAGAATAGCACATACTGTAAGAGCTAGTGCTAATACGAAATAGTTTGAAGAGAATGGAATAATTAGCAAAGAAGATTTAGCGTATGGAATGGAGAAAAATGCAGAACATCTTAATCTGCCCATGGAAGAATTCTCTGAATTAGTAGATATTTACTTAAAAGAGAAAGATGTGTTTAACGTAGAGAGTTCTTACACAGAGAGATTAGGCTAATTGACCATAACTACCCATCTCATATACAACCTAATTCAAAGGAAATATAGAGAAAATATTAATGCCAATTACTTGGATGAAAACCTCAGAAGGCAGTGTACAAACCCCATATATTAAACTCCCCTCCTCTTGAAGTTGCAGTTACTACATGATAAGCATCCCCTGTTTCCAAAAGAGGCGTGAATGTACAATCCTTGCCACTACCTGAAAAGCCACTCAAAACAATAACAGGAAGGAGGGATTCTTCTCTTTCTACAGGAATATTTCTATAAACTTGGGGATACTCTATTGGTAAATCCTCAAAGATTTCTTTAACAGGATACCGTCTATCTAATTGGGCAGGACTTGGTCTTTCTAGTTCTGTTGACATATGTAAAAGTAAGCGATAATAGCAGTTTTAAAGCCTTTTGTAAATCTATTAAATATATTTTAATCCCATAGCCTTCCTAATCTCTTGTATTGTTTCCTTTGCATTCCTCTTTGCTACCTCTCCACCGTTTTTAATAACTTCCTCTATCTCTGTATCTAATATCTTAGACTTCTTAACTTGGAACTCCCTTAAGTATCTTTCTAATGAGGTATTAATAACTCCTTTTAACTCACCCATTACATTTTCCCCATTCATATGCTTCACCATAATCTCATCAATATGCCTAATTTCCTCTGTATTTGAGACAAACTTACCAATCTTTAATAGAGAATCTAAAGAATCAGTCATCTCCCCTGCGAATGCTGTTTGTGCCCTCTTTATCTTACTTAAAGATATTGAAATATCATCATCCAAAACAATTGCACCAGTAGGATTACTCTTACTCATTTTTCCTCCACCAGAAAGTGACTTAATTCTTGCTGGTTTACCCAAAGAAAGTACATTAGGAACAGGTATAGTTTCTCCAAATATCTTGTTAAATTTCCTAGCTAAATCTCTCGCTATCTCCACATGTGCTACTTGGTCATCACCTACAGGGACATATTTAGATTTTTGAAGTAAGATATCCGATGCCATCATAATAGGATACATAGCAAGTAGCACAGAAGCATTGGACACATCCATATCTTTTTTAATTTTTTCCTTAAGTGTAGGTACTCTAAGTAATTCTGATATTGTTACTAACCTAGAGAGATATATATTTAACTCAGCAATTTCCTCTATTAATTGTGATTGCACAAAGATATCACACCCTTTTGGATCTAAGCCCAATGCAATGTAGTCCTTAACAATATCTAATATATGTTTTTGAGTATCTTGAGGCGTACCATCTGTTAGTGAATGTAAGTCTGCAACAAAAACCATAGGTCTTCCAGCCTCTTTTTCCCTTTGTAATGTAACAATCGTATGTACAGAGCCAATTACATTCGCAATTGTAAGACCTTGAGTAGGTCTAATACCTGTAAATACATCCACTTTGTAATCTATTCCCTTCATGCTCGATTATACATCAAAAAGTATAATTGAAGTAAGAGGTCGGGGTCTGTCCCACATCTGTCCCCCAGAAAGCCTACCGGGATACGGCCTCTTTACATTTCTCTGCCTTTTTTCCCAAACAATCCGAAGCCAAAACAGCCCCCGAATGATTCGAAAAGCTCGGAAGAAGTACAGGTTTGAGGCACAGAGCTAGGACAGACCTTTTGGTATATAATTGGGTATGAAGATAGAAGAATTCAGAAATCTAAAAGAAATACATCAATATTTTGCGATACACAACAAATGTAGATTAAAAAAAGTTGCTACTCAACCAGTATATGAAATCACTCCTCCTAAATCGGGAATCGTGTTCATAGGTGAAGCCCCAGGATTAAATGAAGACAAACAGGGTAAACCATTCGTAGGAGCAGCAGGTAAACTACTAGATGAACTACTAAGAGAAATTGGATATACAAGAGAGGATGTATATGTAACTAATGTAGTTAAGTATAGACCACCAGATAATAGGGATCCCCTACCTGAAGAGAAAGATGCCTGTAGAGTATGGGTAAATGCAGAGCTCATATTTCTTAAACCTAAAGTAATAGTACCCTTGGGTAAGCATGCTTTAGAAAGATTTCTTCCTGAATTAAAAATATCCTTAGTACACGGTCAAGCATATATACACAGTAGTAATACTCCGATATTTGCAATGTATCACCCTGCTGTAGCACTGTACAACCCTACTCTAAAAGACACATTGAAAAGAGATTTCCTCCAACTAAAAGATTTCTTAGATGGAAAAATTGAAGCAATTGAAGATACAGATATTAGCCCAGAGGAAAAGGTATCTAAGAAAGAGAAAGATACTCTAATACGAGATATATTAAAACTGTAAACTAACCTGACCAACCAACATCATAAAAGATTTTCTCTGCAGCAGTCTCGTACTCTGATATTTCAGTAGCATTAAACCACAAACCAATCTCTCTTTGTGCACTCTCCTCACTATCTGAAGCATGAACCATACTCCTAGTTACCCTACCCTGTTCATCAGCAAGTGCAAATGAATCAAGTGAAAAATCTGCTCTAATGGTACCTACATCACCATCTGCAGGACTAGTACTACCTAACATCTTTCTTACACCAAATATTACACCTGAACCTTGTAACACTAATGCTATCACTGGCCCACATGTAAGGTAATTAATATTAGATTCCCTAATCCATTTACCTCGCTCTAGTGCATTCCAATTCGAAGTATCCTCTCCTCTTTCTTCTGCCCCCTTTTTACCTTTGCTACCAGCCTCAATTAGATATTTCTCATCATCTTCATAGTGTTTACCTACTAACTCTCTACTAGGTATTAACATCTTCATACCTACAATCTTAAAACCTTTCCTCTCAAACCTTGATATTAACTCCCCAACTATCTGTCTTTGTACTACATCCGGTTTAAATACTAGTAATGTCTTCTCCTTGTTTTTGGCTAACATATCTCTTTTACTCAAGTTATTGAAGTATTTTACCATATCTAAGGTATAATATGAGCGTATGAAAAAAACATATGACACAATATTAATAGGAGGAGGAGCAGCAGGATTAATAGCTGCTGTTGAATGTAAAAGATTAGGACAAGATATCCTAATCATTGAAAGAAACCTTAGAGCAGGTAAAAAGATAGCGGTAACTGGAAAGGGAAGATGTAATGTAACCACATTTAATCATGATTTAAAAGATCTCATATCAAAATATCAAAGGAATGGGAAATTTCTCTACGGTCCATTCTCTAGATTTACTGTACAAGACACCATTAAATACTTTGAAGATATCCTTAAAGTAAAACTTAAAGTTGAAAGAGGTAACAGAGTATTTCCTAAAAGTGATAAGGCAGTGGATATAATATATGCATTAAATAGCCCTGTACAAGAAGATATATTACCTAACACCTCTGTACTTAGTTTTAATGTAAAAGATAACCAAATTACATCTGTAGTTACATATAAAGGAGAATTTAGTGCAAAAAGATATATATTAGCTACAGGAGGAAAATCATATCCCATCACTGGTTCTAATGGAGATGGATATACATTAGCTAAATCAGTAGGACATACCATAGAGGAACCTAAACCAGCATTAGTACCCATAATATGTAGGGAAAGATGGATTAAGAAATTAGCGGGACTCTCACTTGAAAATGTTCTAATTACTGCGTACCAAGACAGTAAGAAAGTAGTAAGTAAATTTGGGGAAGCACTCTTTACTCACGAAGGAATGAGTGGGCCAATAATAATAGATATGTCTAGGAATATAGGAAATGCTCTAGAAAAAGGTAAGGTAGAATTAAGTATTGATTTTAAGCCAGCACTCTCAAAAGAGATATTAGATAAGAGAGTTAGATTAGATTTTGAAAAACTTAAGGGTAAGCTATTTAAAAACTCCCTTAAAAGATTGCTACCCTCTTCATTAATACCCATTGTTGTACAGTTAAGTAATATTGATCCAGAAAAAAAAGTAGCAGAAATTACTAAAGAAGAGAGATTACAGTTAGTAAGTCTTCTAAAAGATTTTAGAATTACACCAATTAAATTAGATTCATGGGAGAAAGCGATTGTAACTGCAGGGGGAGTAAATATTAAAGAGATAGATTCTACTACTATGAAATCAAAGATAATTGATAACCTCTACTTTGCTGGAGAAGTGATAGATGTATATGGTCCTACTGGTGGGTACAATTTACAGATATGTTGGAGTACAGGTATATTAGCTGCTAGGTCATAAAAGATATGGAAGATTTTAAGAATATATTTCAAAAGATTGAAAATACAAAAACATGGAGAGTTAATTCCCTTCAAACAATATTAAAGAAATATCCTAAAGGGGGTAAGGGGTTATATAGGCATGATGATTTAGTAAAAGCATATAGGGAGTTAGTTAAAAAGAATGAGATAAAATCTAGTAAAAAGATAGAGGAGAGAATTAGGATGAAACCTACTCGGACCCAATCTGGTGTAGCTACTGTTACAGTACTCATGAGGCCCTTTATGTGCCCTGGGATGTGCATATTCTGTCCTAATGAGCCCAATATGCCAAAATCATATATAGCTTCAGAGCCAGGGGCTCAGAGAGCGTTAACGTATAAATTTGATCCATATCTACAAACATACAATAGGATTAAAGCATTACAAGATATTGGTCATAATACAGAAAAGATTGAACTCATTATCTTAGGTGGTACATGCTCTGTATATCCAGAGGAATATATCATATGGTTTGTAAAAAGATGTTTTGACGCTATGAATAGCTTTAATGGAAAAACATATGAAGCTGATAACGGTATCGAAGGTATTACATGGGAACAGTTAGAGCAAGCGCAACATATTAATGAAAGTACTGTATGTAGGAATGTAGGTTTAGTATTAGAGACTAGACCAGATTACATTACTAAAGAAGAAGTAATTAGATTTAGAAGATTAGGAGCTACTAAGATACAGATAGGGTTACAGAGTTTAGATGATGATATTCTTAATCTAAATCTAAGGGGTCATACTACTAAGGAGAGTAAGAGAGCTTTTGAATTACTCAGATTAGCTGGTTTTAAAATACATGCACACTGGATGCCTAATCTATACGGTTCTAATGTTAAAAAAGATATTAAAGATTTTAAAAAACTTTGGAGTAAAGAATACTCCCCTGATGAATTATATAATTAGAAATACTGTATTAGAGAAATATTACAATGAGGGTAAATACAAGCCATATACACATAATGAGTTACTTAAACTGTTTACAGAGATATTACCTATTACTCCTAGATACAACAGATTGACAAGAATAGTTAGGGATATACCCTCTAATGAAATATTAGCTGGAAACAAGAGTAGTAACTTTAGACAAATAGCGGAGGATGAGATTAAAAGGATGGGCAAAGAGATAGAAGATATTCGAAGTAGAGAGATTAAAGATGAGAGTATTACATGGGATGATATAGAGTTAGAAACTATTAAATATGATACTACTGTCTCTAAGGAGTACTTTATTTCTTACAAAACTAAAGATACAGATAGAATATGTTCATTCTTAAGATTATCTATTCCTAAGAAAGATACATATATAGACGAGATTAAAGATTCCTCTATGATTAGAGAGGTACATGTATATGGTACTGTAGTAAATATTGGTAAGGATAGTAGTGGTGAGTCACAGCATTTAGGTTTAGGTAAGAGGATGATAGAGATAGCAGAAGAGATTTCTTTAAGGGAGGGTTTTAAAAGGATATCTGTTATTACAGCTATTGGAACTAAGCTTTATTATAAAAAAAGAGGGTTTGAGTATGGAGATTTGTATATGACAAAAGAGATATAGATATGATTGTACAGGGATGGATACATTGAAGTATTAATTAACAATCCCCATAGTACATGATACAATAACCTACTCCCCAAGTTATTTTCTATACATCTTAACAATATGGATAATATTGAGTCTAAAGATATATATACAGGGGAAACAGTTCCAGACAAAGAAATTGCTCGTCCTGAGTATGATGTAATAGATAGGGTTAAGGATATCATTGATTCCGATTGTGACTCTAGACTCACAATAGACATGGTTAGGGATGAGTTTGGTAAAAATTTTGGAGCGTTATACCCAGAAGAACAGAAATTCATTGTACACGCACTACACTGGTTAATGCCTACAGTAAAATCTAATAAACGAAAAATAGGTGAATATAACTCCCTTTCATACATATCTCACATATGTAATGAACCTGAATTAGCATATGAGTATGCAAAAAGATCTACAGATTTAGTTTTAAATACCCCAATAGATTTGGATCCTACAAAACAGTGTGAATCTTGGGAAAGCACTAGAGAAGGCAATCTTACACAACATATAAATTCTCTCCGAAATTGTATTTTTACAAACTATGAAGAAGGAGCACATAAGATAGCATCAAGAATATCTTCCGATTTTTTAACAACTTTTAAAGCATCTGACATCCCTATTCCCAAAGAACCTGCGAGTTATTACTCAAAAGATAAAAAACCTGCTAAGCTTTGGATATATGACTCTTTTCTTTTTCATGGAGACCCACTTAATCCAGAAATAATTCCTAATTACAGTCGTCAATATTCTGCTTATCAGATATTTAAAGCTATCTTTCCAACTACACACACATACTATAAATTTACTGATGGTAGTATATATTTCCATATTAAGAAAGAAATAACAGATCTCTCTAGGAAAATATTAATACAAATGGCAGAAGATTTAGATAAAGAAAATAATTGGTACTTAAGTAAATTCTTCTGGGACGAAACAAAGAGTTACAGAGAGATAATATTGAATGATGGAGAAATAATGGATTCTCTTTCTGATATGAATAAGGCCATACTGTATTCTCTTTCATATTTTAATAAGGAAGATGCAGAATGGAAAGTCCAAGATATTCCAAAGAGTTTGAAACTTGAATACTTAAATAAAGCCATTAACCTTACTAACAAAATAAAAGATGATTCCTTTAGGGCAAACACATTACTTTCGCTAGTATCTCCACTCAAAGAAGAAGATAATATTAATTTAATAAAAGAGATATTAGTAGAAACTAAAGAGATATCTGAAAATATATCTAACCCATATGAGACTTTCCGTATAAAAAGGAAAATCGCACGAGGATGGAATCATATAGGAGAGATAGAGAAAGCTTCAGAAGTCACAATAGAGATTGTTAAAGATACAATGGAGGATTTTGATTCTAGTAGATCTCAAGTAAGTGCTTTATATATTCTCGCAGAATTCTCAAAGAGAGAGATAAGGAATAAGGAACTAGCATATACTCTTGCTTGGCATGCAGTTCAGATACTTGTATTTGAGAGATTTCATAAACATCCTGAAATTGATCATACTTTAAAGGATTTCTATTTTTATGAACTTGTTAAGATATTAAGAGGTTCTGAGTACTTCACTAAAGCAAGAGATCTATTTTATGATTTCTCTCATATGAAATTAAGAAAGGGAGAAGAATAATTGATATGGGTGTGTGGGGATGGTTGTCGAACCAATTACTTCTTATCTCTAATCTCCTTGCGGACCTCCATCCATAGCTTTCCTAACATATTCTCTCCCTTTTTATCCTCTCCCCAACCCCAATAACTATCTCTCCAAGAATCTTCTACTATTTCTCTATCTCCTGATTGTAATAGTTTTTTCATAACATACTCATGCTGATTTACTTTGCATATTAGAATCTCTTTCATAATCTGAAGCTTAACATCATCCCAATTCTTTTCCCTTTTATCCTTGTTTGCCTCAGCCAATTTAAATGCCTCATGTGCAGATTTTGCATTCTTTATTTTCTCAGCTAATTCAGAATCTGTGTTAACAAATTTTGAAGACTGATATGCATGTTCAGATGTAGGATATATTTTACCCTTGTACTCTACCTGAAAGGAAGAAAAATTATCAAAGACATAGTACTCTGGAGGATAAAAAAATATACTACCTTCTATGGATGGCTCTTGTGGATTAGACATATATTGAAATATTAAAATTATTCCTTGAATTATATCACTAAGAAGAAAACGAAACTGGTGTGCAGGGATGGATGTTGAACCTTTTAGATCTTATTTTTAATATTTCAGAACTATTTACTTCTGAACATTAACTCTACCACCTATAAAATAGGCAACATATATCTCTTTCTCATCCATAAATATTTTCTCTACCTGTCTAAACTCTTCAATATCCCCTTCTATACTGTTTGTATATCTTAAATTCCCCTCAATATATTCACTTGGCCCCCTGTCTGCCAATTCTCCATCAGGACCTTTTGATAATGCTTTTCTTAGAAAATCGTAAATGTCAGAGAAGTTAATACCCTTAACTACTTTATCCCAATATGCACATCTAAAGATATCTTTACCATCTTCCCATATAGTTTCATTTCCTGAGTATGGTTCCCCTCCATAATATTCATCTTCATAAGTAAATTGACCTATTGTGAGTTTTAGTATTTTCCCATTCTTTCCATTATCTACATACTCTGAATTAGTATCAGCATATCCTTTAACATTAAATTCCCTTAATAAGTCTTTCAGTGTATTTTTATCTACCGTAGAGATATTGAAAAGCTTTAATTTATTTCTCACTTATAAATTCAAACCTATTTATAACCTTCCCATCGTCTAATTCCTTGGTACCCATAAAGTCCTCTAAAGGTCTAATCCATACTCTTGTTTTCTTCTCAGGACTATAATACAGAGACATATAGATAACCTTTTCTTCCAATGTTTCAGAGTCAAGACCTAAGGTTAAAACCTTATAATAATCTCCTTTGAAATGTTGATATACTCCACCTATTACAATCTCTCTTTCATTTGTACTCTCTGTTTTATCCATAAATAGAGTATACAGAATTTTAAGATTCATAACTATAAGTTAGCGGGATGGGTGTGCAGGGGCTCGAACCCTGAACCTAACGGTTAAGAGCCGTTTGCTCTACCAGTTGAGCTACACACCCATAAACAAAGAATAATACCAGTAGAATACATATTTTTCAATATCTACTAACTCTTTTCTAATATAGAAACTACTATATCTTTAGTAATCCATTGCTCATCCTTTTTAAACTCTATCTCACTACCACCCTTTATCTCCTCTACCTTAAAGGATGTATCTAATATTTCTAAAGTATAACTACCTGAATCTACAAACATTCTATACCTACCATGCCTATCTGTAACCCTCTTTACTGCCACCCTATCAAACTCCTTCTCTCTTAAACCAACTACTACGCCCTCTACTGGTTTACCCTCTGTATCCCTTACTGTTCCATACCTATCTCTCTTACCAAATATATTTCTAAGAGTAAGGAAGAATGATGGGATGTAGAGTATTAATACTAATGTAGTTAACCAATATGGATTTCTAGAATACATATATATAGCTAATACTAAACCTGTGATAAAGAGGAGGATGTGTAAAACATTAACGATATTTTTTATCCTACCCCACAATATCTCTCTCCATACTCTAAAATCAGATACTTCATTAGGATCTAGTGGAATAGAGAAATTTAAATCCTCATTCTCACGATGTTCAAACTGCTCTCCATGGTATACATTTGTGAGAGGGTAATCCTCTCTACCAAAGATAATGGTGGAGGGGAATGTATAGTTTACTGCCCTTACCACTACCTTGTACTTACCTGGTTCTAGTCTAGCTGAGAAATATCCTCTTGCGTTAGTAACATCAGACCATACTATTTTGTTTTCTGTATTAAAGATTCTTACAACAGCCTGAGATATTGGATCTTTAGTAAGAGCATCATATACGTACCCTAAAGGCTTAGCACCACCCCTTAAACCAAACCATGAGAGGAGATTAAGTATGAATTGGAGTAAAAAGTAAGGGAGATTTAGAAGTGTACCTATTGTTATAAGGGTAGCAGTAGTAATAGTTACAATACTTGTAGTAGTAGTTACTCTCTCTAAATCTACAGGATCTAACTGACCAACAGTATCATCTAAAGCTTCATTAATATCATCTATTGTCTTATCTATTATCTCCACTACTGGAGGTCTAGGAGGTACTACCTCCCCCTGTGGTATATCCAAGTATATATTACATACCCTACTAATATTTCCTGCTGCATCTCTTGCCTCTACACAGAATTCATATCTTGGTTCTAGATATATTCCCGAGACTCTTTCTAAATCTCTTAGCTCAATATTAACAATTAGATTATCACCCTCCATACGATAATCTGAAACACAGGAGTATGTACTACCTGAAGAGTTCACACAAAGGAAAATTGTATCAGTAAGTTGGAGATTATCCGTAACTCTAAATACCATTGGTACACTGTAATTAGGGTCCCAATCAGCAGTAGTATTTTCCCCAATATCCCCAATGCTTAATATCTCTATCTCTGGGGGTATATCATCTTGTACACTAAATACTGTATTAGACCAACTACTTAATCCACCATATGGATTTCTAGCTCTCACTCTATAGAAGTACATTGTACTATCTTCTAACTGCGTAAACTGGTGAGACGTTATACTCTTCCATCCAGAGTTAGTAAGAATTGTATTAAAACCTGAGTCCTTACTTACCTCAACATAGTATTCATACCCTGTACCCAAATTATTCCAAAGTACAGTATTAGTAGTACCTTTTGTATAATAGGGTTCTGGTAAGAATGTAGGAATAGGGACAGGTATTACATAGAGTGTCTTACAGCTTTGAATAGTAATGTCATATCCAAAGGTTGTATCTTTAGCACACACAGTATATGTACCAGGTATAGCAGAATATACTGTACCTGTTGTGCTACCAGTAGAATCTGTAACTGCAGTTGGTTGAGTAATATTTAAACCTGGAGCAACTATTTCAATTGTTCTATTTGGAATAGGGATACCTGTAGGAGATAGCACTCTTATTGTTACAGTACTAGGTTGCCTTACCTCGACAGTAGAGGGATTTAGTGTAACTGTAGAGTAGAAATCCACATTTATCCTAGCATTTATCTCTACAGGGAAAGTTCCCCCTGATATATCAACAGCGTATACAGAGAGGATAGGGATAAGGATAAATCCTAAGATTGTAATTAAGGCAGTTTTAATTTTCATCTATACTAAATCTCCTCCATTATCTTTTTAATATATATATCTAACGCTTGAGTAAAGTTCTTACTTGTATATGGATTCTTACCTAATCTATAACCCTTTCCTGCTTTACTGTAACAGTTTTCGCACAGAAGAGCAAAAGAAGAAATATCTATATATTTTAAATTTTGTGTACTACCGCATACATTACAATGAGAAAAGTCATTTAAAAAACCCATCTCTTTTAAAAAGATAACCCTAAATCTATTTACACTCTCTAAATCAAAATTATGCTTACATACACTCTCTAACATATTAAAAACTTTTTGGTTAGGATCATTTTCCTGTAATATTCTATTTAATATCACTATTACCTTATTAATCTCCTCTACTCTTCGTTTTAGTATATCGGTATCAGCTGAATACTTTAATTCAGATTCTGTTAATACAGGTAACCCCTTACCTTCATAAAAGGATATATCACACATATTGAGAGTTTGCATATTACCTCTGTTTTTACTCGTAATCTTTCTAATACCTCTAGCAAAGAGAGTAAACTTACCTAAATGTTTACCAAATACGGTTAATACCTTATCTGCTTCTGAGTAGTTAATTGATTTTAAGACTATTACCCTATCCTTAGCCATTAGAGGTATTTTCTAAGATATCTTCTACATATCTTTTAAGTTTGTACTGGAATATTTCTACTGCGAAGTTATCTGCCTGTTTTCTACAGTTTTCTGGTTTGTAATCTTTCTCATCAAATTTCTTAAGTAGTTTAGAAAGTTCTTTGTAATCATACTTAGTAAAAAATATGCCCGTTTTAGGATTACTATCACTAATTGTTTCTACTACTCCTCCCTGTTTATATGCAATTACTGGAGTACCTGCAGCATTAGCTTCTACTGGTACTATTCCGAAGTCTTCATTTCTTACAGGAAATATTAAACCCTTAGTTCTACCAAGTAACTGTATTCTCTCTTTGTCTGATACAAATCCTAAAAATTTTACATTACCCTTAGCATTTAACTGCCTAACTAAATCTTTCATTCTAGCTAAATCATCCCCTATTCCCGCTATCTTAAGAGGTACTTTAGCATCTACTGCTGCCCTAATGGCTAACTCTACACCTTTGTATGTTTCTACTCTACCTAGGTACAGAAACCAATTCTCCCGTTTACTACCTTTAGTTAACTTCTCAATCTCTTTTACATCTACAGGAGGATATATTACATCAGCCTCAATATCGTAATATTTCTTAACTCTCTCTTTTACTACATTAGATATTGCAACAATACTGTCTACTCTTCTTGCAGCATTCCTATCCCATCTTTGCCATATCTTTTCTAAGAATGTATTCATAAAGAGGGAGTATATCTTAAAGAATATTTTATTGATTCCAGTCAAATGGTCATCACTTGTTAGTGTCCTATCCTCTTTTTGCCAAAGAAACTTAGGAGGAGACATACATATGTTTATGTGAGGGATATTACCTCTTACAAACTTAGCAAATGATATTGATATGGATAGTATCCCATCAAAATTCTTAAACCTAAAAGATCTATATGCTAATGGTTGGAATAGCTGGTAGAAATATTTTAGTTTAAATTTCCAAGGTAAGTATTGCATAAAGGATGTTTTAACTTCTATATTAGGGAAGTGTTGTTTAACGAAATCTTTATCACAGAAAGCAGTAAAGAGAGTTTTTTGAGGAAACGTTTTTAATATATATTGAAGATGTTTTTCAGCACCACCGTATTTATACAAAGGGTCGGATATTACTGCGATATTGTAAGAGGTTTGTTTATTCATATATCGCAATTATATCCTTTATTGGACAATATCTTAAGTAATATTGAAAGAAATTTTTAAAACTGATTAAAGCTCTGGTAAACCATCATCACCAAAGTCATCTAGTGAGAAATCATCATCCTCTTTATCTAATTCAGCAACGATATCTTCTAAATCAGAAAAATCTGTATCTTGACCATTTGAAGGCTTACTCTCTGAATCTTCATCTTCACCATCATCAGGAAATATTTCTCCTAGGGAGTCTACTTCCTCTATTACTGAATCTGGGTCTGCATGTTCATGCTCATCTAATACAATTATATTTGGTTCTTCGTCTTCTACACTCTCTACTGTAGATACACTCTTACCATTCATTTTCTCTGCTAACTTATCCTCTATCTTCTTAATATATTCCTCTGCCTCATCTCCAAATTTCTCTACTACATTAATTACTCTCATTGGTTTACCACAGTCAGGACAAAATTGTATGTAATCTTCCTCTTCTCCACAGTTTTGACATGAGAAAAACACAACATGAACACTCTGTCTTTGGGGTAACACTTTTTTTGTTTCTTCCTGTTTTGTCATAATATTGGGTTTATACAGTATTCTAGGATATTACAATTAGGAGAGATAGGTCAATGAACCTATAAGAAATACTATTTTATTCATACTTAGGATAGCAACATTTCTTATATTTCTTACCACTTCCACATGGGCATGGATCATTTCTTCCTACCTTTTTACTACTTCTTTTTACAGTACTTTGTTTACTTACCTGTCCCGGTCTATTATCCGTTAAACTCTTAACCTCTTCTTTTTGAGTTTGTATTGGAGCTCTGAATTGGTCCTCTCTTCTTACTACCCTTACTTTAAAGAATCTACTTACTACATTCTCATCTATACTTCGAAGCATTGTATCGAATAGTCTAAATCCTTCATTTTTGTACTCCACTAATGGATCTCTTTGAGCAAGGTTTCGCAAAGATATACCCTCTCTTAAGTCTTGCATATTATCTAAATGTTCCATCCAGTACCTATCTATACTTTGTAATATGAGTACTTTAGATAGCTCTCTAATTGGTTCTATACCAATCATATATATATGCTCTATATATGATATTAGTGTGAGTCTTTTTAACTCCTTACCTCTTTCTACTACTGGTTTATCATCTAAACTTCTAAAGTATTCAATACTGTTTTTATGTTTAAATCTCTTAACACTTTTTTCGAATGTTTCCTCTGTAATTAAATTCTTTAATTGGATATACAGATTTCTCTCCTCAATATTATCTATTTCCATATCGTTTTCTAATTGAGAACTGATTAGGAAATCAATGTGTTCTAATATCTTTTTAAGTAAGGAGATATCTAATGGTGTTAGTTTGAACTTTAAATCATTTAGTAGAGGTACCTCCCATGATTCTTTTTTAGTTAATGCAAAACCATCTAATTGGTCTTGGAGTGTATCTACATCTAGATCTAGGGTATATTTAATATCTTTCTCTAAATCTAATTTGCCATCTTCTACTTTCTCTTGTGATATTTCTAATATCTTTGTTCTAAGGTCATATATGATTCCTCTTTGTTGGTTTAAGACATCATCATATTCTACTAATCGTTTACGTATATCATAGTTGTGGGATTCTACTCTCTTTTGAGCATTCTCTATTGTTCTACCCAATATACCCAAAGATATGGGCATATTGTCATCCATACCTACCTGAGTCATTACTGCTTGCATCCTGTCTCCACCAAAGAGTCTCATTAATTCGTCTTCAAAGGATACATAGAAAAGTGATTCTCCTGGGTCTCCCTGTCTTCCTGCCCTACCCCTTAACTGGTTATCTATTCTTCTTGATTCATGTCTTTCAGATCCAATTATATACAATCCTCCTAATTCTTTTACTCCATCTCCTAGTGCAATGTCTGTTCCTCTTCCTGCCATATTAGTAGCTATGGTTACAGAGCCCTTCTGACCGGCCTGTGCCACTATTTTAGCCTCCCTTTCATGTTGTTTGGCATTTAATACCTCATGGCCTATTCCTTCCTTAGAAAGCATCATAGAGAGGACTTCTGATTTCTCTACAGAGGTAGTACCTACAAGTATTGGTTGTCCCTTCTTATTATGTTCCCGAATATCTTCAACAATAGCTTGGAATTTACCCATCTGTGTCCTATACACAACATCATTGTAATCTTTTCTTACTACTGGCTTATTGGTAGGTACAACAATTGTATCCAAGTTGTAAATGGATGAGAACTCTTCTGCTTCAGTTAAAGCTGTACCTGTCATACCTGAGAGATATGAATACAATCTAAAGTAATTCTGAAGTGTAATCGTAGCCATTGTTCTACTTTCTCTTTTTACTTCTACACCCTCTTTAGCCTCAATTGCTTGATGTAATCCTTCGCTGTATCGTCTTCCAGCTAATGCTCTTCCTGTGAATTCATCAATGATTAGTACTTCTCCATCTCTAACCA